>CAJBIG010000028.1 GCA_903953065.1 uncultured Solirubrobacterales bacterium | reverse complement strand
GGCTCGGCGATGGCCTTCACCGTTGACAGCGCCCGTCTTGTGCTTGGTTATTCCTCGATCGCACAGCTTGGCTTCATCGTGCTTGGAATCTTCGCCTTCGACGGCCGCGGCGCCGACGGCGCGCTGCTGCAGGCGACCAACCACGCGATCGTCGCCGGTGCCTTGATCTTTGTTGTGGCGATGCTCGCGCGGCGCGCCGGTGGCAGCGAGAAGCTCTCCGACATGGGTGGAATCGCGAAGGGTGCGCCTGCCTTCGCTGCCGTCTTCCTCGTCTTCAGCTTCGCGCTGCTGGCGATGCCAGGAACGGCCAACTTCGTCGCCGAGTTCATGATTCTGCTCGGCACTTTCGAAAGCAAGATGGAATTCGCCTTCATCGCCGCGATCGGTGTGGCGCTGGCCGCGTTCTACGCGCTGCGGCTCTACATCAGCGCGATGCACCACCGCGTCGGTGCGAAGGTCAACTCATTTGAACTGACGCTGCGCGAAGGGCTCGTGCTGGTGCCGCTGCTGCTGGTTGTGATCGCGCTTGCCCTATATCCGCAGTTCGCGCTTGAGCCCGCAGAGGACGGCACAAGCAGAGCGCTAAGCGCAACTGAGCAGGTTCAAGCTTCCGGCTCCGAGACCAGCACCACCGCACAGGGGGCAAAGTGATCAGCTTCCCTCTGGCGGCAGCCGTGCCGACTGCGCCGAACATCGATTGGGCCGGGCTTTCACCCCTGCTGGTGCTGCTAGGCGGCGCGATTATCGCGTTGATCGTTGGGCTCGCCGGCCCGCGCGCGATTCGCACTCAGGTCGTGCCGTTGATCAGCCTCGCGACGTTCGGCGCCGCGATCGCTGCCGTGATCTCGCTCTGGGGCCAGTCGATCGTGCTGATCGAGGGCGCGCTGCAGCTTGACCCGCTGACGCTGATCTTGATGCTCGTGATCTGCGGCGGCGGCGTCGTCGCAACGCTGCTGGCTTGGCGTGATCAGGCAGCCGAAGAGATTGCGCACGGCGAATTCTTCTCGCTGATGCTGCTCGGCTCGGCCGGCATGTTTGTGCTCGTTGCTTCGCGTGATCTGGTCACGACTTTCGTTGGCCTTGAGCTGCTCTCGCTACCGCTGTACATCCTCTGCGCGGCACGCGTTCGCGAGGAGCGCTCGCTGGAATCGGGCCTTAAGTACTTGATCATCGGTTCGGTCGGTTCGGCGACCGTTCTTTACGGATTCGCGCTGCTCTACGGCGCAACCGGCCAGACCGGCTACAACGCGATCGCGGCAGCGATTGAGGCGAGCAATCTGGCATCCGATCCGCTCTTCCTGACCGGTGTCGCGATGTGCACCGTTGGCTTTGCCTTCAAGGCCTCGCTGGCTCCCTTCCACCAGTGGACGCCCGACGTCTACGAGGGCGCGCCAACACCGGTCACCGCCTTCATGTCGGTTGCGACGAAGGCCGCCGCCTTCGGCGCGATCATCCGCCTCTTTGACGTTGCCGTGCGCCCGGCCGTCGACGCTTGGCAGCCGATCTGGGTTGCGATTGCTCTGATCACGATGGTCGTCGGCAACGTCGGCGCACTGCGCCAAGAGTCGATGAAGCGGATGCTCGCCTACTCGTCGATCGCCCAGGCCGGCTACATCCTCGTCGGCTTCGTGCTCGTAACCGACCTTGGCGTGCAGGCAATCTGCGCCTATCTCGTGCTCTACAGCCTCGGCAACCTCGCCGCATTCACGGTCGTGATCGCGCGCGAGCGTGAGACGGCAGAGGGCGACAAGATCTCGGCTATGCGTGGGCTTGGCACTGAGCGCCCCGTGCTGGCTGTCGTCATGACGATGGCGATGCTGAGCCTCGCCGGCATCCCCGCGACGGCCGGGTTCATGGGCAAGCTGCGCCTCGTTGAGGCCGCCGCCGCAGGCGACTACGCCTGGCTGGTTGCCGTGCTCGTCGTCCTTTCAGTGATCTCGCTGGCCTACTACCTGCCTGTCGTGGCAACGATCTGGCGCGGTGAGACGCAGCCGGGTACCGACGCTGCTAGCGGCGTTCCGGTGCTTGCCGGGGGCGCGCCTGAGGCCGACGCCGCCACCGGCCGCGCCGGCTGGGAGCTGACGCTCGTAGGTGTAGTGCTCGCGGCAGCTGTGCTGGTCTTCGGCATCATTCCCCAGCCGGTCTTCAATCTTGTCGCCGACGCCGCTCGTGGCCTCGGCCTGAGCTAAGGCGGCGCAGCCCGAGCGCGCCGATCGGCGCGCTACGGTTCGGCTCCCCGTGGACTACCCGATCGAGAGCTTCACCCCGGCCGAAGCGGCCCGCCTGGAGCCACACTTCACGAACCTCGACGAGCCTGTCTTTGCGCTTGTCAACCTGCCTGAAACGGTGAAGGGTGCGCTCTTCGCCCGTTATTCGCGCTACGACGGCACGCTCCGCCGCCTCTTCCTTGACGAGTTCGCCGAGTCGCTGCCCGAAAGCGGTGGCGACTGGGAACGCGATGAAGGCAAACGTGCCTCGGAGCTCTACGACAGGATCTTCCTTGGCTACGGTGACGATTCGGTTGCTCAGCTCGGCGGCGCGCACGTCGCCTGTGAATGGGTCTCGAACGTACTCACGAAGATTCTTCAGCGGCCACGGCTTGCCTCCTACCTCGAGCAATCAACGCGCTACATCCGTTACGACGGCGAGGTTCCGCAGCTCGGCTACCGCTACTACCGCGACGCTGCGCTCGGAGCGCAGTACGAGCAGACGATGGACAGCCTCTTTAGTACCTACTCAGCCGCCATTCCCGCCGTCTCAGCCTGGGCCGCCGAGCAGTTCCCGGCCGCCGACGGGGTCTCTGAGGGCGCTCACGCGCGTGCGATCGAAGCGAAGGCGCTCGATCTGCTGCGCGGCTTGTTGCCGGCCAGCTCGCTCTCGCACATGGGAATTTTCGCCTCCGGCCAAACCTACGAGCAGCTGATCCTCCACCTGCTGGCCCATCCACTGCCCGAGGCGCGCGACTATGGCCAGATGCTGCTGGCGACGCTCAAGCAGGTGATGCCGAGCTTCGTCTCGCGCGTTGAGCGCGCCGACCGCGGCGGCGAATGGATCGGCTACCTCGAGCAGCGCAGCGCAGCCGGCCACGAGTGGGCGAAGCGGCTGGAACTGAGCGGGGGAGACGACGCCGATGGCGGGCCGTCGGTGAAGCTCACTCACGTCGACGGCACTGAAGAGGATCTTCTCTGCGCGCTGGTCTTCGAGCAGTCGCGCGCTAGCGAGGCGTCGATCCGCGGCGCCGTCGAGCGGCTCAGCGGTGAAGAGCGGGCGGCGATGCTGAGCGACTTCGTCGGCGACCGCACCAACCGCCGCCATCGCCCCGGCCGCGGCTTTGAGGCCGTCCGCTATCGCTTTGAGATCGTCGCCGACTACGGCGCCTTCCGTGACCTGCAGCGCCACCGGATGCTGACAGTGCAGTGGCAGACGCTGGGCCCCGAGCTTGGCGCCGGCGTGCCGGACGAGCTTGAGCAGGCCGGCGTCGCCGACGATTACAAGCGCGGCCTCGAGGCGTCGGCCGCCGAGTACCAGCGCCTTGCCGACGGAGGCCAGGGTGACTCAGCGCCTTACGCGCTCTGCCTTGGGTATCGGATCCGCTTCATCCTCGACTGCAACGCGCGCGAAGCGATGCAGCTAATCGAGCTGCGCTCGGGCCGTGAAGGGCACCCAAGCTACCGCGCCGTGGCCCACGAAATGCAGCGCGCGATAGCACAGCACCATCCTGCCGTCGCAGCGGCGATGGTCCACGTCGATGATCAGGCAGAGCCGCGGCTGGAGCGGATCCTCAGCGAGATGCGCACCGAAGCGCGCAGCGGCTAACCGAGCGCTACTTGCCGCTGATTCTGCCCGCAAGTGGCAGCACCAGCGAGCGCGGGGCAATCCTGCCGAGCAGCGCCTGAACTTGGTTCGCCATCCCCGGAATTGCCGTTCGGCTGCCGCTCTCCATCGCGTCGATCGCTTGGCGGGCAACCTCTTCGGCTGAGACGAGCGTGAAGTCGGGAAGCGAATCCTCCATCATCGTGCTGCCGGCGACGCTCGCGAATTCGGTCTTGACCGGGCCGGGGCAGAGCGCTGAGCAGCTTACGCCGCTGCCTGAAAGCTCGGCGTTCAATGCTTCCGAGAACGAGAGCACGAAGGCCTTCGTTGCCGCATAGCTGGCGAACCCGGGCAGCGGCTGGAAGGCGGCGGTAGAGGCGACGTTGAGAATCGCTCCGGTGCCGCGCTCGATCATCCCTGGTAGAACGCGAATGGTGAGGTCGTGGACGGCTACAACGTTCAGTTCGATCATCTGCCGCTCGCGGTCCGCGTCGTTGCTTGCGAGCTTCCCGCTGATGCCGTAACCGGCGTTGTTGCACAGCCCGGCCAGAGCAGGACCCGCGCGCAGGCCCTCGATCAGTTCGGCGCGGGCGATCGGGTCGCCGAGATCGCAAGGGATCACGGTTGCGGTGATCTTGTGCCTTTCGGCCAGCTCGGCGGCGAGCTCTTCAAGCCGGTCTGCACGGCGCGCGACCAGCGTGACGCTGTGCCCGCGCGAAGCGAGCTCGCGGGCCATCTCGGAGCCGATGCCCGACGAGGCGCCGGTGATCAGGACTGTGGTTGAAGCGGAAGCGGTTTCTAGAGCCATTGCTCCAGATTAGCCGAGCAAACGCGGCTACTGCTTGCGCTTGCGCTTCTTGCGCAGCTGCCCGGCGCTATCGGCGTCGCCGCTGCCGTTGCTGGCAGCGGGTGGCAGCGTCGGAGCAGGGGCTGATGCAGGCGGCTCGCCGGACGCCTTCTGTGCCCGTGCAGCGGCCATGCTCGGCCACGGCTCCGGCTTGCCGCTAAGCCAAGCTGGCGGAATTCGTCCACCGGGCCAGCGCAGGATGAAGATGAAGCCGACCGTCGCCAGCCAGAAGGCGCGCAGAACGCCTTGCTGATCGAGTGGCAGGATGAAGGTTGCGCCGACGATCATTCCCAAAACGCCCATGAAGCGCGTCAGCAGCCCAACGCGCATGGCGTTTAGGCCAAGCATGATGAAGGCGAAGCCGATCGCGAAAGCACCGAGCTGCCAGAGGATCTGCCCAGCTACGAACGGGCCGCCGGTTAAAGCTTCGGTGGCCTGCAGGTTGTTGCCGCCGTCGAAGCTGGCGATCCCGAAGTAGTAGCTCAGCTGCGCAACGGTGCGGCCGACACCAAAGGCGACCGCCCCAAAGGCCCCCGCGACCAGCGTCAGTTGGCCAAAGCTCGGGTTGCGCGCGCGGATCGCTTTGAAAAGGAAGACGACGACGCCGAAGATAAGCAGCGAACCGATCCCGTAGAGAACCGTGCCGATTATCGGCATCGTCAGGCGGCTGCTCAGCCATTCGGCCTGAAGCGCGATCCGCCCTGGCGGGATCGGGTTGCCGGCGATCAGGTCACGGATTGCGTCGGTTGCCGTTACGGCTTCGCTGTCGAAGGTTGGCAGCCCCGAGAGCCCGATGCTGGAGAGCATCGCGCCAATGATTGTCAGTAGGCCCGCTCCCCAGGCGCAGGCAGCAGCGCGCTTGCGGTTGGCCGCTTCCCAGGCAAGCGTGATCTCTGGATCCTGCGGCGGGCCGGGGGGCGCCTTCTGGGGCATTAGTGGACTCATCGAGGGGGAAGTCTACGCGCCAAGCGGTTCAATCGAGCAGCGCCCCGGCCGCGGCGCCAACGTCGCCGCCCACGATCAACGCCGAGTTGCCGAGCAGCCCGTCAAGCTCGCCCGCGATCCGCGCCAACGGCGCCGATGCGCTCGGCGTCGAGAGGATTTTGATTGGAAGCCGGCAGTCGCGCATCTGGCGGTGTGTTAGCTCCAGACTTGCGAGCCCACCGTAGTCGGCAAAGCAGGCCCCGCTGTTGGCCTGCGCGCTCGCCAGCAGGTCGCCGTCTGCGTTGGCTCCGAGCAGCGCTTCGATCGCCTGATCGGTGCTGCCCGCCAGCAGCGCCTCTTCGATCGCGCCGCGCTGCTCGGCCAGCTCGCGCGTCGATTCGACGTCAAGCGAGTAGACGGGTGGGTCGGCGAGCACCGCAGCGGAAACCAGTTCAGGCCGGCGCAGGCAGAGATCAAGCGCGATCAGCGCGCCAAAGTCAACGCCAACGAGCAGCGCCGGGCCCGCGCCGAGCGCCAGCAGCAGCGCCGCTGCGTCCTCGCTCTGCTCGGTCACCGTCGTCGCCAGGTACGGCTCCGGCGCCTCGCTCTTGCCATATCCGCGGCGGTCGTAGGAGACGACGCTGCTGCTGTCGGCCAGCGGCGCCAGTTCGGCGGCGAGCATCTCGCCGCCGCCGCCGATGCCATGGATCACCAGCACAGCGGGCCCTTTACCGCTGCTCAGGTAGTGAAGTTGGACTCCTACTCCAGCGGCGCTCGGCGTCATCGCTAGAATTACAGCATGGAAGGCCCTGGCGGACTTGGTGACATCTTCGGTGATCCGGACGAACTTCAGCGCAAGATGGCTGAGTTCGCTGAGCAGATGTCGAGCCAGCAGACGCTGGCTTGGGCCGACAACGCGATCAAGTTGGCCGTTGACATGACGGTCGCGGCGATCAGTCGCGTCAACGTGCAGGGCACCGGTGCCGAGCAGGCCGAGCAGATTCGCTCGCTGATGGCAACAATCTTTCCTGAGGCAGTCGCGCTGGTGCGCGAAGCGCGTCAGGGTCTGCGCTAGCCGCCACCCGCGGCTTTCTCTTCGGCGCGGTGCGCCTTTCCGGCGCGCATCACGTCGCCAAACGAGCGGAAGCCGAAGATCGTGAGTAGCGCGAGGAAGCCAACTGCGATTGAGATCACGGCGATCGCAACCTGCTGCCCCACCGAATAGGCAGCAACGACTGCGGCTGTTCCGAAGACGGTCACCAGCAGCGCCTGTTGAACACCGGCGCCGCCGGGAGTGAACGGCACCAGCGCCGCGACGGCGTTGATTCCCAGCACCAGCATCACGTTGCGGACCGAGCCGCCGATGCCGAAAGCGTCGAGTAGGAGCCAGAAGGCTGCGCAGCGTAGTAGCCAGCCGCCGAACTGCACCAGCCAGACCTCACGCAGGTAGCGGCGCCAGTCGGTCAGAATCGTGAAGCCTTGGCGGACGTTGAACCAGAAGGCGACGACGCGGCGCGAAAGGAATGCGAATGCGACCAGCGCCGCCAGCGTCAGGCCGGTGACGATGAAGAGCGTCAGCTGCGGGTCGGTCGAAAGAAACGAAAGATCGAGCGTTCCCAGCTTCGGCAGCTCTGGCGTGTTTGGGAACACTCCTTGGCTGAAGGCGAAGGTCAGGACGGGGATCGCGATCGTCAGGTCGAAGATCGACACAACGACGAAGGCCGCGCCAATCGCCGGGTAGGTCGACTGCGGCACCGAGACCTTGACGAGGAAGAATTTGATGATGTCGCCGCCGCGCGCGGGCACAATATTGTTGAAGCCGTAGGCGGCGATGTAGGCGCCCCAGATGTTGCGGTATGGGATCCGCTCATCGGGGTAGGCGGCACCGAGCGTGTTGTAAAGCGCAAGCGCGCGCATCGAGAGGTAGAGGATGAAGATCACCATCCCCAGCAGCAGCGGGACTATCTCAACCTGAGCGAAGCTGTCTACGAAGCTGCCGGCCGCTTCGTAGATCCGTTGAAACAGGTCGGTAATTGCGGCGATCTTCACTGCTCAAGGTTACGGCTCGCGCCGCCGGTTACCCGCGCCGGCTTGTTACCCGGGCTGGATCGAGGCAAGGCCGATCGCGGCCAACAGAGCCGGGTCGCCCAGCGAGCTGAAGACTTGGTCCTCAGCGCCGGCAAAATCGGCGTCGGCGAACGAAGGGATCACATAGACCGTCATCCCGGCCGCGGCGGCGCTGGCAGCACCGGGCGGTGAGTCTTCAAGCGCGACGCAGCCGGCCGCGTCAACGCCGAGCCTGCGCGCGGCCTCAAGGTACGGGTCTGGCGCCGGTTTACCGTGGGGGACATCCTCGGCCGTGACGATCGTGCCAAAGAAGTGCTCAACGTCTGCGGCGGCGATCGCACGGTCGACGAACGGCCGCGGCGAGTTGGAGCAGAGCGCAACGGGAACGCCGGCATCGGCCAGCGCCGTCAGTAGCGCAACGGCGCCCGGCATCGGCTCACAGCCGCTCTCGAGCGCTACATAGACAAGCCGGTTCATCTCCTCGACCAGCGCCGGCCCTTCCTCGTCGGGGCGCCCGAGCTCACGAGCGAGGATTGTCGCCGCATGCGGGCCGGAGTTACCGAGCAAAGCGATCTTGTGCTCGTCGTTGAACTCAATCCCGTGCGCTGCGAAGAGCTTCTGTTCGGACTGCGTCCACAGCTCCTCGCTGTCGAGCGTCAGTCCATCGTTGTCGAAGATCACTGCTGCCGGAAGGCTCATCACCGCATCATCGCTGTTGTTGCGGCTCGGACGCTCACAGCGTTGCCAGCGCGTCGAGCACCTCTTCGTCATGGGTCTTCGGCGAGACCTTCTCAATCACGTGGCGAACCGTTCCCGTGCCATCGATGATGAAGGTTGTCCGCAGCGCGCCCCAGTACTTCTTGCCGTACATCGACTTCTCAGCCCAGACGCCGTACTTCTCGCAGACGGCGTGGTCTTCGTCGGCCAGCAGCGTGAAGTTGAGCTTCTGCGCGTCGTGGAATTTCTTCACTTTGGCGACAGGGTCGGGGGAGACGCCTACCACGCGCACGCCTTCCTTCTTGTACTCCTTGAGGTGGTCGCGCACGCCGCAGGCCTGCGTCGTGCAGCCGGGCGTTGAGGCCTTCGGATAAAAGTAGAGAACTACGGTCTCGCCCTTCAAATCGCTCAGCGAGAGCTGTTCGCCGTTCTCGTCGGGAAGTTTGAAGGCCGGTGCTTTCTTGCCGCTTGCGATCATCGTCGAAGGCTCCTTGTTGGCTGTCGTCTGATTGAAGCAGCCCCAAGGGGGGCGAAGTTCGCTGGCCTGCGCCTAAGGCTGGGGTGACTCCAATTCGCTCTCTCATCTTCTCGGCCGCGGCGCTGATGACGCTGCTAGCGATGCTGATCTTCGCCACCGGTTCCCATGCCGGAAGTTACGAGGTGCGAGCCTGCGATGGCAGCGGCATCAACCGCTCGTTTGTCGCTGCCGGCTCCTCGATGGTGGCTGCCAACGGCTCCTGCGACGCCGCCCCGCTACTGGGAATGCAGGTCCGCAATGGGCTCGGGCAGGGCACCGCGGGTGCCTTCACCTGGGGTGCGCTGGAGGCCGTTGCCCCGGCCGGCAGCGTGATCACCGGCCTGCGAGCCAGGGCGACCGCTTACGACCAGAAGGCCGCGGCCAACCTGGACGGCTGGCGCGCAGGAATCGCTGACGACAGCGGCTATCGCTGGTGCGGAATTGCCTTCCCCTGCGCGTGGGGCGGCGCACCGAGCCTTCCGATCGCCCTCGATGCGCTCTCGACGACACGTATACGTCTGATGGTGGTCTGCGCGCTTGGCAGTGGCTGCCGTCGCAACGCTGTGCAGGCGGCGACGACGCTGAGCGACGTGATCCTCCAGATCCGCGACGACGTGTCGCCCGGGCTGGGGGCGATGCGCGGCGCGCTGGCCTCTGGCGACGGCTGGGTGTCGGGTTCGATCCCAAGCGGATTCGACGCCAGCGATCCGGCGGGGATTCGAACTGCCAGCGTCAGTGTCGATGGCTTAAAGGTTGGCGGCAGCGAGCACCAGTGCGATCAGTATTCGATGTCGCCCTGCCCGAACGGCGGCGCCGAAACGACGATTGACACACGACAGCTAAGCGACGGCGCTCACAGCGTTCTCGCTCGCGCCGTCGACGCGGCCGGCAATGTTGCCGAGCAGCAGACGCAGATTAAGGTTGACAACACCGCGCCGGTAGTCGCGCGGCCGGAGCGCAGCGGCGGTGGCGGCTGGAGCGCCGACGCCAACCCAGAGCTCTTGATCAACTCCAGCGACGGCGGCGGCGGTTCGGGCGTGAGGTCGCTTAGTTGGGAGCTTTGCCGCACAGACGGCAGCGACTGCCGGTCGGGCGTCGCCGCTCCCGCCCCGGCGGTCAGCGTCAATTTGCCGGCCGCCGGAGAGTGGCATGCGCGCGTCACCGCGAGCGATGCTTTGCGCGCCGGCCAGCCCAGTGAGTGGTCCGCTCCGCTTCGCTACGACCCAGTCGTTCCAGGCGAGACGCAGCTCTCAGGAGTCAAGCGCTGGAGCGACGGCCGCGCGCCTGTAGCCGTTCAGCTGAGCCCTTCTCAAGTCGCGCCGCAGGGACCGTCAGGGATCGCGGGCTACGCCGTGAGTATTGATGGCTCAGCTCCTGGCTCAACGCTTAGCGTGGGCGGCGAGAAGGCAACTGTCAGCCTCGGCGAGCTGCCGGAAGGTACGACCACCGTCACTGCGCGCGCAATCAGCGGCGCTGGCGTGGCGGCCGGCGAAGTTGGCCGCAGCGAAGTTGGAATCGATCGCAGCGCGCCGACGCTTGCGCTCGCGCCGGCGGCGGGCGAGCAGCCACGCCGCGAGGAATGGTTCCCCCGCGCGATTGAACTGCTTGCCAGGGCGACCGATCAGGCCGGGCTCTCTGGGATGACAGCCGCTCCCGACGAGCAATCGATCAGCGATGGTGGATTCATCGAATATCAGATCGACGGCGCAGCGCCGCAGCGCGTGCGCGGAGCAGGCGCTTCTATCGCCTTGACCGACGACGGCATACACGCCGTCAGCGCTCGCGCCGTTGACGCCGCCGGCAACGTCAGCTCGCCCCAGACGCTGAGCTACCGGATCGACCGCCAACGCCCGGCCGGTTCGCTCGTCCGGCCCGAGCCAAGCGACCCACGCCGCCTAACGGCCAGCGTCGACGAAGGTTGCATCGCTTCGGCCGTCCTTGAGCTGCGCCGCGTCGGTGAGCGCAACTGGGAGTACGTAGAGGGTCACGCCGAGTCGCGCTCGGTCTCGGGGCTTGTCCCCGATGATCGCTTGCCAGCAGGTGAGTACCAGGCACGCTTCCGCGTCGTTGACTGCGCCGGGAACGAGGGCATGATCACGCAGTTTGGTGATGGTTCGCCCGGCTTGATAACGCTGCCACTTCGGATGCACCCGACGCTGCGTGCCTCGCTGCCGCATTCGCGTGGCGCAGAGAAAGATCAGCTGACCGTCGGGCTGGGCAAGACAGCGATGGTCGAAGGGCTGCTGCTCGACAGCCGCGGACTGCCGATGGTTGGCACCGTCGTTGAGCTGCGAGAGCGCGTCGGCAGCGGCGCCTGGCGCTCTCGGGCGGCGCGAACAAGCGATGGCGACGGTCGCGTGCGCATAACGTTCACGCCCCGCACCAGCCGGTCGCTTCAGCTCGTCGCCGAGCAGAGCATTACCAGCACCGGCGCCAGCAGCAACACGCTTCGGATCGACGTGCCAGCGGTGGTCACCATCCACGCGGCTCGCCGCTCACTGCGCAACGGCCAGGCAGCACGCTTCTCCGGCCGGCTTGCTGGCGGCAACCTGCCGAAGAAGGGGCGCGAGCTTGAACTTCAGGGCTACAACCCTCTGCGGCGCGCCTGGCAGCCGATCAAGACCGAAGGGCTGCGCTGCGACCGCAGCGGCCGCTGGCGGTCGAGCTACCGCTTCACGGCGACGATCGGCCGCACAGTCACCTACCGCTTCCGCATCCGCGTAGCGCCGCGTCCCGACCATCCGTTTGCGGAAGGTCACAGCCGCAGCGTCGCGGTCAAGGTTCACGGTTAGCGCGAACGAGCCGCGCTCAGCGTTGTCAGGCTGCGTCGTGCAGCGCGTTGATGCGCTCGAGCGTCGCGAGGCGCGAGAGGGCGCGCTTCTCAAGCCTCTGCGCTTCAGCGGTGCTGACGCCCAGACGACGGCCTGCCTGCGCAGTCGTGTGTGGCGATTCGCCGCTGCGACCGAAGCGGAGCTCGATCATCTGGCGTTCAGCAATCGGAAGCTCTTCGAGAGCGCGGTCAATCTGCTCTGAGACGTCGTCGTCGCCAACCTGCTCTTCCGGCGTCGGCGCGTCGCTGTCGAGCAGCTCGCCAAGGCTCGCTGAGTCGTCCTCGCCGACGCGGGCATCAAGGCTCGCGGGCTTCGTATCAAGCTTGCGCAGGCGCTCAACTTCGTCCGGCTCAAATCCGGTTTCGGCGGCGATCTCCTCTGCCGTCGGGTCGCGCTCAAGCTTCGCTGCAAGGTCGGCCGCTACGCGCTCAACCTTGCGCGTCTGCTGAGCAACGTTGGCTGGAAGGCGGACGGTGCGAGCCGTGTTGTCAAGGCCGCGCTGAATTGCCTGACGGATCCAAAGCGTTGCGTAGGTCGAGAAGCGGAAGCCCTTGCGGTAGTCGAACTTCTCCGCCGCGCGGATCAGGCCGATCATGCCTTCCTGTACGAGGTCCGACATGCC
>CAJBIG010000027.1 GCA_903953065.1 uncultured Solirubrobacterales bacterium | reverse complement strand
GCCCCGACGTCTACGGTTCCGCGGCCTTCCTAATCTCTAGCTTGCTGGCACTTAAGGCCACCACGCAGCGCGATCGCCTCTGGGATCCAGAGGCAAGAGTCTGGAGAGTCACCTGGTTCAACCTGCTCGGCTCGGTTGCCTTCGGCGTTTCGGCGATTGCAGCGCGAACCGAGACGCCCACTGGCCCGGAGTTGAACCCGATGCTTGACAACCTTGGCACCTTTATTGGCGCGCTCGGCTTCCTTGCGGCCGCGCTCCTGATGGCTCCGCGCTCCGAACCACGCGCCAGCAAGCCCGCTTAGCGGGAATGCTCTGGGCGCCTCCGGGTGCGCCCGGGCGCAGAGCGGCAGCTAGCTCTTAGCTGCTTCGCGCGCTGAACGGCTCTCGGCGAGCATCGCGTCACGCTCGCCGATCTGCTCTACCTTGGCCAGCAGGTTCTCGGCCATGCGGATAGAGGCGGCGTCGATAAGGCGACCGTCAAGCGAGACTGCGCCGCGGCCTTCGGAGGCTGCGATCTCCATCTCTTCGAGAATTCGGCGCGTGCGGCCGACGACATGCTCGGCCGGTGTGAAGACCTCGTTCGCGAGCTCTACCTGCGACGGGTGGATTGCCCACTTGCCTTCGCAGCCGAGCATTGCAGCGCGGCGAGCTGCCGAGATGAAACCTTCGGGGTCGGAGAAGTCGCCGAAGGGGCCGTCGATCGGACGCAGCCCGTTGGCGCGCGCGGCGACTGCCATGCGGGCGATCGCGTAGTGCCACGGATCTCCCCAGAAGGCCTCGCGCTCGCCGCCCTCTTCGGTTGGATCGGTCAGAACCGAATAGTCCGAGCTGACGCCGCCGATGTTGGTTGTTGACGACTGAATTGAGGCCGCGTAGTCGGCAACTCCGAAGACGAGCGCTTCGAGCCGCTCAGGGTGGGCCTGGGCGATGGTTTCAACGTTCGCCATTCCGGCCGCCGTTTCGATCAGCACGTAGAGCGCGATCGGATCCTTGATTCCCATCGCAGCTTCGATCTGCTCGAGCATCGTTGCGACGAGGTGCACGTCGGCGGCGCTGCTGACCTTCGGGATCAGGATTGCGTCAAGGTTGTTGCCGGCCTGCTCGACGACGTCGACGATGTCGCGGTAGCACCAGTAGGTGTCGAGGCCGTTGATGCGGACCGAGACCGAGCAGGCCGACCAGTCGAGGTCGTTGAGCGCTGCGATCACGTTAAGCCGTGCCTGGACCTTGTCGTCGGGCGCGACTGCGTCCTCAAGATCAAGAAAGACGACGTCGGCACCGGCCTCGGGGGCGCGCTCGAGCATACGTTCGTTGCTGCCGGGGACGGCGAGTTCGGAACGGTGTAGGCGATGGGGCATTGTCATGGCGATCTCTCCTTTGTGGTGCGAGCGGCGCAGTGAACCACACCAGTATGGCCGCTGTCAAAACGCCCTCTTCGACAGGCCGGCACGGCAGCTCAGTGTTTACGCCACATTTAGGACTCACTCGATGAATCAAGCGAAAATTTTATAGTTTCAGCTATTGATCCTATTTGTTCGAACAGGCAGGGTACGCGAATGACGAATTCCCCAATCGAAGCCATCAACGTCGAACCGCGCCTTCTCTGCGGCCCTGGTCCGGCAAACATCAGCCCCGACGTGCTGGCTGCGCTCAGCAAGCCGCTGCTCGGTCATCTCGACCCCGACATGTTCGAGATCCTCACCGAGCTCGCCGCGATGACGGCGCGCGTTTACCAGCGCGACGAGGGAGACGGCGTCACCTTGCCGATCAGCGCCACCGGCACATCGGGGATGGAGGCTGGTATCGCAGCGCTGGTAGAGCCCGGCTCAACGGTGATCATCGGCGTCAACGGCTACTTCGGCCGCCGCCTCGTTGAGATCGCAAACCGCTACCACGCCAACGTCGTTGAGGTCGAGGCCGACTGGGGTCAGGCCGTCACGAACGAGGCGCTGCTCGAGGCTTTGGCCGCCAACCCCGACGCGCGCCTGATGGCCGTCGTCCACGCCGAGACGTCATCCGGCGTGCGCCACGACCTCGCCGAGCTCGGCGAGGCGATGAAGGACAACGACACCTTCCTGATGGCCGACTGCGTCACCGCGCTCGGCGGGATCGAAGTGGCGCTCAGCGCCTGGGGTGTCGATTACGCCTACAGCTGCTCGCAGAAGTGTCTTGCGATGAGCCCCGGCATGTCGCCGATCTCAATCTCGCAGCGCGCAGTTGATTTCATGCGCAGCCAGCCGAAGCCAAACACCTTCTACCTTGACCCGCAGCTGCTCGAGGCTTACTGGCTCACGCGCCCGCCGGCCTACCACCACACGCTGCCCTCGCCGCTCGTCTTCGGGCTCCATGAGGCGCTGCGCGAGGTGCTCAACGAGGGGCTCGAAGCTCGCTGGGCGCGCCACGCCGAGGCCGGTGCCTATCTGCAGGCTGCGATGGCTGAGCGCAACATGGAGCTGCTTGCCGACCCCGCTCACCAGCTTCCGCAGCTCACTGCGGTGCTCGTTCCCGAAGGGATCGACGGCGCGGGCGTTCAGAAGCAGATGCTCCGCGAGCACGGAATCGAGATCGGCGGCGGCCTGCCGGGCGCGCCTGCGATGTGGCGCTTCGGTCTGATGGGCTACAACGCGAACACCGCAACAGCCGACAAGGTGTTGGCAGCGTTCGACGCAGTGATGGCCGACGCGCCGACGCTGGCTGCCGCTTAACGTCGCGCGGCGAGCCGTCCGCCTGTCTCGCCCATTAATCTGGCGCGCTGATGGGCGCGCCGACCACAGAAACTCAAGCGGTAAACCCTCGCCGCTGGCAGTCGCTCGCAGCGGTCTGCATGCTGGTGGGTCTCGTCTGGATTCTCTCCGACGGTTTCATCATCGCGGTGCCCACGATTGGCCGCGACCTCGGTGGGTCGGCCGATCAGTTGGCATGGGCGGTCAACGGTTTCTCCCTCGCTGCTTGCCTGGCTGCGTTCTTCGGACGCCTCGGAGACGTAAAAGGCAATCGCAAAATTCTCGTGATCGGCAGCTTCATCTTGATTGTGGGAGCGGTTATCGCCGGGCTATCCCAAACTCCGGATGAGCTGATCATCGGAAGGGTCGTGCAGGGTATCGGGGGTACGGCGATCTTCACCTGCGCTCTTTCAGTTGTGACGATCCAATTCCCGTTGAACGAGCGCCCCAAGGCGCTCAGTATCCGGGCGGCTTTCGGTTGGGCGGCCAGCGGCTTTGCAGTGTTGATCCTCGCCGTGCTGCTGGAGACGCTGGGTTGGAGGTCAATTTTTTGGGTGGTCATCCCGATCGCGCTGATTGGCCTTGGCCTCTTTGTTGTCACCACGCCTGAGTATCGCGAACGCAGGCCAGATTCGAAGATTGATCTCCTCGGCGCGGTCACGCTGACAGCAGCATTCCTCGTGCTCAGTTTCGCGATGATCGAGAGTGACGAGATCGGGATCGCGGGAATCGTTGGCCTCGTCTGCGGATCGGGGCTGCTGTTCGGGCTCTTTGCGCTCGTCGAGAGCCGATCAGCTGACCCGCTAATCCCTCTCTCCGTCTGGAAGCGACCGACCTTCACCGGTTCGATCGTCGTCAACTTCGTATTCATCCTCGTCCTGACGGCCGTGCTCTATCTGATGTCGCTTTACCTCCAGACGGTCCGCGATCTCAGCACGGTCGATGCAGCCTTCGTACTTCTCGGCGCAACGATCGCCTTGATTGCGACCAATCCTCTCGGCGCGCGGCTTGTCAAACGCGGTCGCTTTCTGATCCCTGTTGTGGCGGGAATGGTGCTCGTGGCGGTGGGATGCTTGGCAATCTTGGCTGGCGTCAAGGCGGACTCAACGCCGATCATTCTTATCGGGCTCGTAATCATCGGTTCGGCGGTCGGTATTCAGCTGACATCGATCGCAACTCTTCAGGTCAGCTCAGCAGGGGCCACAAAGGGAACAGCTAGCGGGGTGGTGGGCGTCACCTTCGGGGTTGCCGCTGCGATGGGAATTGCGCTCGCAACGGCGCTGATGCAGAACTTTGCGCTTCACTCGCTCCGCAACGCAACCGGCTCTGACCAGCTCGACGGAGTCAGCCATCAGCATCTGCTCGACGTCCTCAGCGGCTCATTGTCTATTGACACGGTCTCGGCGGCGAACCAGAAGGTTGTCACCGCCGCTTTTGACAGTGGCTTGGTCGCAGCCAACGTGGTCTTCGCGGTCATGGCGCTGCTCGGCGCTGGATTGGCGCTAGTGATGCTGCGCAATATCGCTCTTGATGACGGCTAGGTCGTCACTGAAGCGGCGGATTACGAGCTAGTCGGCGCCGGGATGTTTAGGGATCTGGGCCGGTACATCTGCGGGCTGCGCCGTTGAGATCTTGGCGCTGTCCGTCCAGTCGTTGTCGCGATTCACGACTCGCAGCACAAAAATGAACACGATGGCGATTCCGCCGGTGAGGTTTGCAGGCGCGCCGAAATGAAGTGCGAGGACGTAAAGGACCAGCCCTATGAACGCTGCACGCACTTTGAGATGGCCTGGCTTGAAGATCTTCGGTGGCTTCGTCGTCATC
>CAJBIG010000026.1 GCA_903953065.1 uncultured Solirubrobacterales bacterium | reverse complement strand
TGTCGAGCAGCGAGTTGGCGCCGAGTCGGTTGCCGCCGTGGACCGAGACGCAGGCAACTTCGCCGGCCGCGTAAAGGCCGGGCAGCGGTGTCGCGCCATGGATGTCGGTCTTGACGCCGCCCATGATGTAGTGCATTCCCGGCTGGATCACGATCGGTTCGCGCGTGATGTCTACGCCGGCGAAATCCTTGCCGATGTTGACGATCTCGCGCAGCGCTTCGAGCGTGCGCTTGCGCGGCACGACGGTGATGTCGAGGTAGATGCCTTGCTTGTCGGGGCCGACGCCGCGCCCTTCGAGGATCTCGGTCTGCTCGGCGCGCGAGACGACGTCACGCGAGGCCAGCTCCATCTTGTTTGGCGCGTACTTCTCCATGAAGCGCTCGCCCTCTGAATTGAGCAGGTGAGCACCTTCGCCGCGCGCGCCCTCTGTGATCAGGAAGCCGTTCTCGGCAAGCGTCGTCGGGTGGTACTGGATCATCTCCATGTCCATCAGCGGAGCGCCTGCTTGGTATGCCTGGGCGATTCCGTCGCCAGTGCAGATCAAAGCGTTCGTCGTAGGTGAGAAGCACTGGCCGGCGCCGCCGGAGGCGAGAATTACGCTCTTGGCGGCGAAAGTTTCGATCTTGCCGCTGCGGATCTCGCGCGCCACAGCCCCAACGCACTCGCCTTCTTCGCTGACGATCAGCGAGGTGACGAACCACTCTTCGAAGCGGTCGATCACTTCGTGGTGCTTCATCAGCTGTTCGTAGAGAACGTGGAGCAGCGCTTGGCCGGTGATGTCGGCAACGTAGGCGGTGCGCTTCATCGAGGCGCCGCCGAAGGCGCGAAGGTCCATCTCGCCCTTCTCGTTGCGGTGGAAGGTGACGCCGGCGTGTTCGAGCCACATCACTTCGGCAGGTGCCTCGCGGCACATGATCTCGATTGCGTCCTGATCGCCAAGAAAGTCGGAGCCCTTGATCGTGTCGTACGCGTGCGAACGCCAATCGTCAACGGGGTTGATTGCTGCGTTGATTCCACCTGCTGCAGCAACCGAGTGCGAGCGAACCGGGTGAACCTTCGAGAGGATCGCGACCGTGGCGCCGGTCTTGGCGGCGGCAATCGCAGCGCGCTGACCTGCGAGACCGGCTCCGATAATTAGTACGTCGTATGCGGGCATAGCTCCGTTGGTGGGTCGTGTTTTGGTCCGGCGGGAGCGTCCGAGAGGGCGATCCGCGGTTTATCAATGTTATACGGCAGGCGCTCCGGGCAGGGTCACGGTGCGACCCCTGTCGGCGCGTTGGCGCCTACGTCGCTGGTTGGGTCGAGACCACAGGCTGCTGCTCTGCGCCCCAAACCTCGCGGTTGTCTGCCCGCACCACTCGCCGCCGCGCCTTCAGCTCAAGCAGTCCGCCCAGTCCGGCGTTGCCGAGCAGATCGCGAGCGGCGCCCTGCCCCGCGGGGTCTGCGGCCGCAAAAGCCTCCTGAATCCGCTGCAGGTGGAGCAGCCGGTAGGGAATAGCGTTGGTCGTGATCTCGTGGCCGCGCCAGTTCCAGGTGACCAGGCCGAGTGAGCGTCTGTAGGGGCGGCCGCCCACAACATCGCCTTCGGCGACTTCGTCATTCTCTTCCAGCCAGGCATCGATGAAGTCGACGTGCGCCGCGACCTCGGCGGCGAACTCGCGGCCGATGTACTCCAGCAGCGCTATCAACGTGGGGGGGATCGAGTCGCCCTCGAAAAGCTCGTCCGGGATGTCTCCAAATTCGCCGCAGTCGGCGATCGGGGAGTTCATCCGCTCGACCCAGCGCCACACCGGCCAGGCCTCACGCTTCATGATCAGCGAAGGCTCCGGGTCGCGCGAGAGGTGGGCATAGAGCGGCGCGATGAAGCCAAAGTCGCCGAGTGTCGGGCGCCCGCCGAGCAGGTAGGGAGCCGTCTCAAGGTGCTCCGAGAGCAGTGAGAGGAACTCGTGGTAAGAGCGTTCCACTTCCGGAATCGTTTCCGGATTGACGCCGAAGTCGAGCGTGAGCGCGCGCATTCTGTCCGCCGCGAATCTTGAAACCTCGGCGCGGGCGGCGGTCAGGTCGTCGGAAACGACATCCGGGCCAAACGCGAACGTCGAAGAACCGTCCTGCAGCATCAGGCCGCGGCCGAAATCTTCGCCCACGAAAGGCATGTTGACGGCGTCGAAGTTCCAGCGGTAGTGGAGGGCCGGCCGCATCAGCCCCTCGCTGCCGAACATCTCGAGTACGCGCGTGACGACGTTCTGAACACCCGCGGGCGGCTTTGCCGAGCGCTCTGGTGGCATCGCCTGGTCGAAGTGATCGATGATGTCGCAGGTGTCCTGAATCAGTTCGCCGTCTGCGGTTTGGAGCACGGGAATGATCCAGCGACCGATGTTCGGAACGACTTCGGCCGGGAAGCGCGGGTCGCCGGGTGGGCGCTCGATGTATTCGATTCTCTGCTTGACGAGGTACGACCTCGCTTTCGCCGAGTAGAGCGAAGAGCGCATCGCGTAGAGCACTGGCAGTTCCATTTGACTACGGATCGTACGCGACGGCTCGTGTTTAGGAGCTGTGGGGGACTGCGGCGGTCAATGCGCGCTCAAGCTGCTGAGCGGTTACCACTCCGCAGAGGCGACTGTCACTGTCGACTACCAGAACCGCGCCGATCCGCTTGAGTGCGTCGATTGTCAGCAGCGCCTCGATCGGCGCCTCGCGCGCCACTGCGCTGGCCTCGCTCGCAGTCTCGTCGAGCAGTTGGCTGACGGGGGTTGCCGGCCTGGCGGCGCGAACCTCAGCGTCGACGGCTTCGGCGGTGAGGATCCCTTCGAAGCGGCCGAGCTGATCGACGACCGCGAACCAGGGCCATTGGAAGCGGGCGAAGAACTGTTCGTCGGCTTCGATCGCGGTCATCGTCGAGAGGATCGCGATCGGCTCCGAATCCATCACGTCGGCGACCGTAATTCCTTCGATCTCGTCGGTGAAACGGCTGCTGGCGACTGCGCCGCGCGCTGCCGAGGCGAGGAACCAGCCGAGCACCGCGAACCAAAGTCCAGAGACAACATCGCCTCGCATCAAGGCGTAAACGCCGAGGCCAATCATGATCACGCCGAATCCTTGGCCTAGGTAGCCGGCAAAGCGTGTGCCCTTACCGCGCTCGCCCGTGACCTTCCAAGCAATGGAGCGCGCGATCCGCCCGCCGTCGAGCGGGAAGGCGGGGACGAGGTTGAAGAGCAGCAGCGCGACGTTGACCATTGCCAACCACCCGATCAGCGCCGTAAATGGTGATGTTGAGATCGCGCTGAAGGTCGCGGTATCAATCACGCTGGTTGTCTGCGATGCGACCGCCGCTACTGCGATACAGGCGACGACTATCAGCGCCGTGACCGCCGGCCCGGCGGCGGCAACCTTGAACTCTTCACCCGGCGTGTTGGAATCGCGCGAGAGTTTGGCGACGCCGCCGAAGAGCCAGAGATCGATCCCCGAAGTCGAAATTCCTTCGCGGCGCGCCGCCAGTGCGTGGCCGAGTTCGTGCAGCAGCAGCGAGATGAAGAAGAGCACCGTGGCGGCGATCGCGATACCGAACGAGAGCGTGTTCGTCGAGCCGACCAGGATGTCGCTGAAGTAGCCCGAGAGCCAGTAGATCATCAGGAAGAGAAAGATGAACCAGCTCGGATTGGCGCCGACGCGGATGCCAAAGACGCTGAAGAGCTTGATTGAGCGCTCACCGAACATCTTCTTATCCTCGCAGGGTTGAGTTCAGCCCTGCGGCGTATGGCGCGCAACTATCGCCACGGCGTCGACGCCGCTTGGCAAACCGCCGTAGTTGAGGCCGCGGTTCGCTGCCAGCCGGGCGGTGCAGAAGGCGTCGGAAACGGCGCTCGGAGCGTGCTGGACGAGCAGCGCGCCCTGAAGCGCCAGCGCCATCTGCTCAACGATCGTCCGGGCACGGAACTCAAGCGCTTCGCCATTGTCGAACTCGCCGCGCAGCCTTGAGATTGCTTGATCGAGCCGCGCGTCGGCCCCTTCAGCGCGGCCAACCTCAACGAAGAAGCCTTCCAGCGACTCGGGCTCATGGCGCAGCGCCCGCAGAACGTCGAGCGCGATCACGTTGCCGGATCCTTCCCAGATTGAGTTCAGCGGCGCTTCGCGGTAGAGCCGCGGCATTCCTGACTCCTCGACGTAGCCGGCGCCGCCAAGCACCTCCATCGCTTCGAAGGCGTGCT
>CAJBIG010000025.1 GCA_903953065.1 uncultured Solirubrobacterales bacterium | reverse complement strand
GATGACAACCGGCCGTAACTTCGACGAGGTGCTGCGCGTGCTCGACTCGCTTCAGCTAACCGCTGAGCATGCCGTCGCAACGCCGGCCCAGTGGCAGCCGGGCGACGATGTGATCATCGCCGGTTCAGTAACCAACGAGCAGGCGGCTGAGAAGTACCCGGACGGCTGGGAAGAGCCTCGTCCGTACATCCGCATCGTTCACGACCCGAGCGGCGCGAAGGTCAGCTAAGCCCGGCGGCGCCTAGGCGGGTGAAAAGGTCGCCAAGGATCCTCGCCGTCGCACCCCAGACGAGCTGATCGTCAACTACATAGGTGTCGGTTGTGAAGCCGATACCACGTCGCTTGATGCGGCGTCGGCCATAACCGGCAAGCAGCTGCGCAACGTCGAACTCATGAACCGAGGCGACCTCGCGCTGCGAACGAACCCACTCTTGCCCCGGGTCGATCAGGCCAACGAACGGATGGACGGCGTAGCCCGTGGCAATGGTTGGCGTAGGCGGCAATGCGCCGAGCAGTTCCACCGACCGCGGGGCGAGACCAATCTCCTCGTGGGCTTCCCGCAGCGCGGTCGAACTTAGGTTCGCGTCTTCCTCGTCGAGGCGGCCGCCAGGGAACGAAAGTTCACCGGCGTGACGACGCAGATTCTCTCCTCGGCGCGTCATTACGATCGAGAGCGAGCCTTCGTCGCTGGCAAAGAGCGGAACCAGTACGCCGGCTTTCTTGCGGCCGCGGACAGGCAGCGTCGCGGCCGTCTCGGCGCTGAGCAGCTCGGGCGCGAGCGCGCCCGCCAGTTCAGCTCTTGAGAGCGGTTCGCTCGACACGCTCGTCGAACATCACTTCGCCATCGAGCATCCGGTGAACCGGGCACTTCGCCGCGATCACCGAGAGCCGTTCGACCTGCTCGTCGGTCAGCTCGCTGGGTACCGTCAGCACGACCGCGAATTTGGTCGGCACGCCGCGTTCGGCGGGCGCGTACTCGACGTCGACCGCAAGTTTGCCTACATCCCAGCCTTTGCGGTCGGCATACATCTCGACCGTCACAGCGACGCAGCCAGCCAAGCTCGCGGCAAGTAGTTCGAGCGGAGTCGGCCCAGAGTCGATGCCGCCGAGCTCAGGGTTCTCATCGACGGTCAGCTCGTGGTCGCGAATAGCAATGCTGTGCTGGCGACCTTCTGTGCGGGTGGCGGTTGCTTTCATCATCACTTAGAGACTACGACAGCGGGTTGAAGATCAGGCCGGTCGGCACCTTCGGCGTGAAGAAGGTCGACTTTGGGGGCATGTTGACGCCAGCCGCGGCGATCTCCTGGATCTGCTCGATCGGGGCTCCGGAGAGGAAGAACGCCGCGTCGTAATCGCCGCTCGCAAGCAGCGCCAGGGCCTCGTCATCGTTGCGTGAATAGCCGAGACCGTTGAAGTGCGAGATGTCGTCTTCGGTTAGGCCTAGCGGGCCTTGCAGGATCAGGGCTTCAAGAACCGCAGCATCGAGTTTGCGGTAGGGCTCCGGGAAATCTGCAAGCGCGTCATCGGCGATCTTTTGCTCTCGCAGCACAAGTCGCAGCGGCCGATTGTGGCGCGAATCGAGGTAGCCGAACTGCAGTCTGCCGTCGGCCGACAGACCGTTCGGAGGCAGCTCTTCGTTCGAGCCGAGCTCGGTCACCTCAAAGCACTCTTCAATCGTCTTGCGCAAGGCGCCGGCGCGTTCGGGGTCGTCGGCAAGTCCGCTGATCAAGCGATGAGTCGGGAAGACGCTGAGGCCCGGGTCTTCGAGCGCGACGAGGTCCATCAGGACGAAGCGGTGGGGGCCATCGCCGCCGATCTCGTCGGCGTAGATCCTCGCCGTCTCGTAACGGTGGTGACCATCGGCGATCAGCAGCTCGGCCGGATCGAGCGCCTCGCTAAGCGCCGCAGCAGCATCAAGGTCGGTGACCCGCCAGAGGCGGTTGACGGTCCCTTCCTCGTCAATCTGCTCGCCGTACGGTTCGCCTTCCGTCTGCGCGGCGATCGTGGCGCGGGCGGCGCCGGTCGAATCGGAATAGAGCGCGAAGATCGGCGAGAGGTTGGTCTTCGTTGCACGCGTTAGGCGCAGCCTGTCTTCCTTCGGGCCCGGGTGCGTGCGCTCGTGCGGGCGAATCTTGCCGGCGCCGTAATCCTCAATTCTGACCGCGGCGAGAAAGCCGGAGCGGGTACGGCGGCTGCCGTCGGGCGCGAGGTAGTCCTGAGTGAGGATCCAGAACGAAGGATCGTCGTCGCGAACAAGCGCGCCGGCCTGCTGCCACTCGGCAAGCAGCGTGGCCGCGTTCTCGTATGGGTCGCCGCCTTCGGTAGCCGGCTCGGGAAGGTCGATGCCAACGACATTGAATGGTGAGCGGGCTGCCAGCTCGGCTCGCTGGGCTGGATCGATCACGTCGTAAGGAGGTGAGAGAACGGCCTCGAAACCGCCTACGCGATCGAGGTCGTAGCGCAGTGAACTGAGTGGGCGGACGTCGGCCATACCCGCACGCTAGAACATGCCGGGACCAAACAGCCCTACCATCTGGAACTCATCGGGGCGTGGCGCAGCCTGGTAGCGCACCTGCTTTGGGAACAGGGGGTCGGAGGTTCG
>CAJBIG010000024.1 GCA_903953065.1 uncultured Solirubrobacterales bacterium | reverse complement strand
TGCGACCTCAAGTGGCCGATGATTCCCCGGACTTAAGCGGCACGCAGCGAATTGCCTCGCTGGAAGCGGCGCTGGCGAAACTCGATCTCGAACGTGCCGCCGAGCTGGATGCGGAGCTCGCTGCGCTTCTCGTGGAGCGCGACGAAGCTGTCGTTCAGAGCGATGCTGCCGCCGCGACAGCGGCCGAGCTGGTCGCGCAGAGAGAGGCTGCCGAAATAGCTGCCAAGAGTGCCCGCGCTGAACTGCGCGAGATCGAGCAGGCGAGCGAACAGGCAACGCGTGAGGTTGCTCGTCTCACGGCTGAGCTCTCGCGGCTGGACGATTTCCTTCGCGAACACGCCGACGCCCCAGAAGGAAAGCCTTCGTTGGCGAGCAGTCTCGAAGTCGAAGCCGGCTATGAGACGGCAGTAGCGGCAGTCCTCGGGGCTCGTCTGCGGGCTGCGATCGTCGATGACCTCCCAGGTGGTCAGGAGTTGCTCGGCCGGCTTGGCGCCGAGGGAGGTTCAGCGCTGGTAACGGCCGCTGGCAACGCGAGCAACCTCGCTGCCTCGGTGCCGGCCGGTGCGCGCTCGCTGGCAGATTGCGTCAGTGGCGGCACCAACGCCGAGCTTGGCCGAAGGTTGCTGGCGGACGTGTTGCTGGTGGATACGTTCGATGACTTGCCCACTGATTTCGCTGCCGTCGCGGTAACGCGCGGCGGGCGTGTTTGGAACGGCGCTACCGGTGAGCTACGCCAGAGCGCTCACGGCAGCGGCGAACAGGTTCTGGCCGAGCGCCAGCGGCGCGAGCAGCTCGCCGCTGAGGCAGCGCGGGCGGCCGATTCCGCGAGCACAACGGCTACAGCGCTAACAGCTGCGGCTCAGGCCTGCACGGCGACTGAACAGGCTCTCGCGACCGCCGACGACAGCTCCCGAACCGGTGAACGCAACGCCGCCCAGGCAGCGGAGTCAGCTCGCCGCGCGGAATGGATTATCGAGCAGCGGCGCCAGGCTCCCGAGCAGGGTGCCGGAGCAGTTGCGCGCGCCCAGCTAGAGGGTGAGCTGGCTGCCGAGCGGCGGGTCGCCGAGCAGGCCGCCCAGGCGCGGGAGCAACGCAAGCAGTCGGTTGTGACCCTCGAACTGGCAATTGCTTACGAGGTCGGCTTGGTTCCCGCTTACAACGCCTTCGAGCATGCCCTTGAGGAGGCTCACTCAGCGGTTAACGAGCGGGTAGCGATCTTTGAAGCTGAGCTCGAGGCCGACCGACTCGGCAACGCTGGAGTTACGGACGATCTGCGCGCCTTCGCCCAGTCAGGCGCCGAACTGCAGGGTTCTCTGCGCGACGCCGGCGAGGCCGTCACGAAGGCCGAAGTGGCCGCCCAGCAGGCCCGCGATCAGCACTCTGAAACCGAAGCGGAGCTTGCCCGCCTTGCCGAGCTGCTCGGCCTCGAGGCGGAGCCATCGGTCGAACCACTAGACGCCGAGGCGATCGCTTCGCTTGAGGAGCGGATAGTGCGACTTGAGCGCCGCCGAGAGCAGATCGGTCCCGTAAACCCGTTGGCCAAAGCCCAGTACGAAGAGGCTCTGGAGCACGTTGAGACGCTCGAGCATCAGCGCACCGATCTTGAGACAGCGATGCGCGAGCTGCGCACGCTGATCCGTGACACCGATCGTCAGATACGCGAGAGCTTTGAGGAGACCTTTGAGGCGGCGGCAAAGAACTTCGAAGAGCTCGCAGCCCATTGCTTCCCCGGTGGCCGCGGGCGTCTCCGTCTGGTGCGCGAGGAGCAGACTCCCAAGGCCGTGCTCGGCGGCGGCGGCGAAGAAGAGGCCGCACGGCTAGAAGCGGCAGAGGACGAGGCCAACGCCGAAGCTGAACGTGAGACAGGCGAGCCGGAAGACGACCTCGGCGTCGAGATTGAGATCACGCCCGCAGGAAAGTCGATGAAACGCCTGACGCTGCTTTCGGGCGGCGAAAAGTCGATGACCGCGATTGCCTTCCTGTTCTCCGTCTTCCTGGCCAAGCCATGTCCTTTCTACATCCTCGACGAGGTTGAAGCTGCGCTCGACGATCTGAACATCGGGCGCTTCCTTGAACTGCTGAGGCTCTACCGTGACCGCGCCCAGTTCATCGTCGTTACGCACCAACAGCGGACGATGGAGGCTGCCGATTCGCTCTATGGCGTTTCGATGGGCGGGGATGGCGTCTCGAAGGTGATCAGCCGCAAGCTTCCGGCTGAGGGCGACGGCGACAGCAGCTCCGTGCAAGCCGCCTGAGCCGCCCTAATTGCCCGCTGCGCCGCGTTCCGAGCCGGTAGGCTCTAGGTGATGTCTACCCCCGTCATCTGGCTCCTCGTCGCTGCCGCCTTGGCTCTCGCCGAGATTGTCACGGAGAGTCTGTTTCTCGCCCCTCTCGTTGCCGGCGCCGTCGTGATGGCGGTGGGCACCTTGATCGGCGCACAGTTCGCTCTTGTCGTGTTGATTGCGATTGCCGCGTCGGCGATGACGCTGCTGATCGTGCGGCCGCTGCTGCGCCGCGAGAGGCTCGATTTCGCCGTTGGCGGAACCGAACACGATTTTGTGATCGGCCAGCATGGCGTCGTCGAAGAGCGCGTTGTAAACGGCGAAGCGACCGGCGTCGTTGAGATCGACGGTGAAGTTTGGACCGCGCGAGCGAACGATGACACGCAGACTTTCGCGCCCGGCGAGGCGGTTGAGGTGGTAGCTGTGCGCGGCGCAATAGCGGTCATAGACCGACCGGGACCGCGCGATCAGCGCGGCGTGCGCGCCTAAGCCGGGGCGCCCCGCTACTCTTTAGCGCTGACGTTCTGTGAACTTCGAGAGGAACCTGTGGCCGTACGACTAAGGCTCACGCGAGTGGGCGGCAAGAAAAATCCGATCTGGCGAGTTGTTGTGGCCGACCAGCGCTCCCCGCGCGACGGCCGCTTCATCGAAGTCGTCGGCCAGTACAACGCCCAGACAAACCCCTCAACTGTCACTCTCGATGAGGACCGGATCAAGCTTTGGCTCGACAAGGGCGCGCAGCCAACCTCACAGGTTCGCAAGCTGCTGCACACGCAGGGCATTCCCGTCTAGTCTGCCGCCATGCGCGAACTACTTGAGTTCCTCGCCCGATCGCTGGTTGACGACCCGGCCGCAGTTGTCGTTGAACAGTTCGACGACGACGACGGGACGGTAGTGCTCGAACTGGTTGTTGGCGAGGACGATTACGGCAAGGTGATCGGTCGTGGTGGTCGCACAGCCAACGCGCTGCGCACAGTGATGAAGGCTGCTGCGGTGCGCGAAGAACGCCGCGTCATTGTCGATATTGTCGACTGACGTGGCCGCCGAGGCAGAGCGTTGGTTGCAGGCCGGTCGAATCGGCCGCCCGCACGGTCTCGATGGAAGTTTCTACGTAACGCGTGCTCGGTCCGTCCTCTTGGAAGTGGGAGTGAACGTCCTCGTTCAGCAGGATCAATTAGCAATCGAACGCCGCGCAGGAACCGATCAAAAACCGATCATTCGCCTCGCCGGAATATCGACGCCGGAGGCGGTTGAAGAGATTCGTGGGCAGGCGCTCTTCTGCCTGCTCGCCGACGCCCCGCCGCTCGGCGAACGGGAATGGTGGGCAGAGGAGCTCGAGGGGTGCAGCGTGATCGACGGCGCCACACCTATCGGTGAGGTCTCGAAGCTTCTCGTGCTGCCGTCCTGCGAAGTTCTCGAAGTGAAGCGACCCGATGGAACCGAGCTCCTCGTGCCGATGGTCAGCGACGCGATTCGCTCCGTCGACGTCGACCAGCGCCGGATCGATGTCAACCTCGCATTCGTCGGCGGGGCATAGTCGATGCAGCTCGACGTCGTCACGCTCTTTCCGCAGTGGTTCGAATGGTTCTCCGAGCAGCGTCATGTAGCCAACGCGGTGGCCAACGGTAACGAGCTCCGGGCGCTCGACCTGCGTGAGCACACCCCGCTCAGCGGCGGTCAGGTCGATGACACTCCATTTGGTGGCGGTGCAGGGATGGTGCTGCGGGTCGACGTGATGGAGGCTGCCTTGCGCGGGTTCTACGGCGTCGATCCAGTAGAGCTGCCCCGGCAGCGCCGAGTTATCGCGCTGACCCCGGGGGGGCGTGTTCTCGACGAGCAGCTCGTCAACGAGTTGGCGGCCGAGCCGGCCGTGACGTTGCTCTGTGGCCGCTACGAAGGTTTCGACGAGAGGATCGTCCAACATTTCTGCAGCGACGCCGTCTCCATCGGGCGATACGTGATCGCCGGCGGCGAGCTGGCGGCGATGGTCGTCTGCGACGCGATCCTGCGCAAGCAGCCCGGCGCGCTCGGAGATGCCGACTCCGCGGTAGAAGAATCGTTCAGCGCCGCGCTCGAGGGCGACCCCGAATATCCGCACTACACGCGCCCCGCCGAGTTTCGCGAATGGGGCGTTCCAGACGTCTTGCTTTCGGGCCATCACGAGGAGATTCGGCAGTGGCGCAGGGCAAGAAGTCGTGAGCGTGGGGCAGCTTCGGGCGACGCTCCGCTATCCTGATCTAACTCGCTCCGGTCGCGACGCTAATGCGCTCGCTGGAAAAACGGCCGAACCTTCGCGAGCGCCCTCAATATGAGCACAGTCATCGACAATCTTGAACGCGCACAATTGCGCCGCGTGCCCAACTTCGCCCCAGGCGACCGGGTCAAAGTCCACTTCCAAGTGATCGAGGGCGAACGCCGTCGTACGCAGGTCTTCGAAGGTGTAGTCATCGCACGTCAAGGCAGCGGTGCACGCGAAACCTTCACAGTCCGCAAGCAGTCGTGTGGTGTTGGCGTGGAGCGAACCTTCCCGGTTCATTCGCCCAAGATCGAGAAGATCGACGTAGCCGCTCGCGGCGATGTCCGGCGCGCAAAGCTTTACTACTTGCGTGATCGCGTCGGTAAGGGTGCGCGCGTGCGTGAGCGCGACTATTACGGGCCCGAGGACGAGGTCGCTCCAGGACTCGTGCATCAGCCTGAGGTTGTTGTCGACGCCGACGCCGCAGACGAGCAGACGCCCGACGGTGACGCAAGCGAGCAGGTCGTAGCCGAGGTCGTTGAAGGCGAAGAGGGCGCAGCTGAGGAAGTCGCGACTGAAGAGGTCGCCGACGAAGTGGTTGCTGACGCTCCGGCCGATGATCAGCCTGAAGTTCAAGCCGAAGCTCCGGCCGACGAGCAGACTGAACCTGACAGCAGTGAAGCAGCGCCATCCGCCGAGGGGGATTCAGAGCAGCCGGCCGACGGCAGCGAAGAGCCTTCCGGCGACTCGGCGTGAGCGCTGCCAAGGAGAAGAAATCGACCGGGAGCTCGATCCTCGAGCTGATCGTGATCGTCGCGGTGGCGTTGGGACTGGCGCTGCTAATCCAAGCCTTGATCGTCAAGCCGTACCGCATTCCCAGCGAGTCAATGCTTCCTACACTTCAGGTAGGCCAGCGCGTGCTGGTTAACCGCCTCACACCCCGATTTGAAGATCCGTCGATCGGTGACATCACCGTCTTCCATCCACCGGCAGGCTCGGAACAGATGCCGCTCGATCAGTGCGGCGAGAGGCCGGAGCAAGGCGCGGCCTGTAACAAGCCGACGCCCCAAGAATCAAAAGTCAACTTCATCAAGCGGATCGTCGCTGGCCCGGGCGACACAGTCTCGATCATCCGGGGGCGAGTAATTCTCAACGGTAAGCCAGCAAGCGAGCCATTTATCAGCGACACCTGCGCTGATGACAACGGCGCGGCCTGCACGCTGCCAAAGACGATCAAGATTCCGCCCGGGCACTGGTTCATGATGGGTGACAACCGTGGCGAGTCCGACGACAGCAGATTCTGGGGACCCGTCCCCACCGATTCAATCATCGGACCGGCCTTCGCCACATATTGGCCGCCGGACCGGGTCAACATCTTCTAACGCTCCGGTCTCGAAGCGCTCGAAGGCGAAGGGTTCGGGTGGTCGCTCAAGTGGCGCCCGTCTGATCGCACATGATCGGTCTGTCGGTGCGCGTTGGGTTGCTGGCGCCGATGAGGCTGGCCGTGGCTGCCTTGCCGGACCACTCGTCGCGGCCGCCGTTCTGCTCGACCTTGAGGCGATCGGAGTGGCTGAGGTGCGAGCGCTCGGGGCGCTGAACGATTCGAAGCAGCATGATCACGCGGCGCGGGAGGCGTTGCTGCCGATTGTGATGGAGACGGCGCAGCGCGTCGTAGTCGTTTCGCGCAGCGCTCGTGGGATCGACGAGCGCGGGCTCCACAAAACAAATCTCGCAGCGCTGAGGGAATCGCTGATTCGCGTCGCTCGCCCCGGGTGCGTCTGTCTAATCGACGGTTTCGAAGTTCCGGCGTTCGAATACGAACAGCGCGCCGTTGTCGGTGGGGATGGACTCAGCGCAGCAATTGCCGCAGCGTCGATCGTGGCCAAAGTTACGCGAGATCGATTGATGGGGCGGGCGGGAGAGCAACTTCCGGAATGGGGTTTCGGCGCTCACTTCGGCTACTCGACTCCGGCACACCGCGACGCTATTCGCGAGCATGGCGTTTCACCGCTCCACCGCATGTCGTTTCAGTCCAGTGCTTACCAGCAAGTCGCGCTCAATAGTTAGAAAGCGCCTTCTATGTGGTCGAGGCGCTGCAGGCGCCCCTGGCAGTCGAGAAGAATTCCGATCGCGTCGAAACGCAGATCATGCGGGCGTGGCCGCAGCGGCTGCTCGCTTAGGAAGGCTGCCGCCAGTCGGCGCACCTGACGACGCTTACGTTCGTTTAGCGAATCCCACGGCGCGCAGCTGCGCAGAGAGCGGCGCGTCTTCACTTCGACGAATACGAGCGTTGTGCCACTCCGTACGATTAGATCGATCTCGCCAAAGCGCGTTCGGTGGTTACGCGCCACGAGCCGATAGTCGAGTCGCTGGAGGTGTTCGAGCGCCAGCCGTTCGCCGGCGCGGCCGAGGACATGACGGGGATCTGGAGTGGTCGAACGAATGGAGCGGAAGCTACGGGTGAGATTGTGGCCGCTCTACGCGCAGCGTGTGGCGTAGGAGCACTCGCTTTCGGTTCAGTTGGCGAAGGCGCCAGAAGTTCGTGTTGAAGCAGGCACAGAGCTATTGCCACGGAGATGAATAGCGCCCGTAGCGTGAGCGCCAATGGTCACCGAGGTCATGACATTTACTCTCGACGGGCTTGAGCCACACGCCGTACGAGTTGAGGCCGACCTTCGCCGCGGGCTGCCTAGCTTCACGATCGTCGGACTTGCCGACAGAGCAGTCGCGGAGGCCCGCGAGCGCGTCCGTGCCGCGCTCGTCAACTGTGGATTCGAGTTTCCGATGCGGCGGTTGACCGTCAATCTCGCTCCGGCGCACCTGCGCAAGGCGGGTCCCGGCTTCGACCTTGCCATAGCCTGCGCCATCCTTGCGGCCAGCGGTCAGATCAAGGCTGACGCGCTGGCAACAACAGCCCTCTTTGGCGAGTTGTCACTTAGTGGTGAGCTGCGGCCCTGCCGCGGCGCCTTGGCGGTTGCCGAAGGAGCGAAGCAAGCCGGTCTAAAGGCGCTGGTCGTGCCGGTCGCGTCTGCTGCTGAAGCGAGGCTCGTCGATTCAATCCGTGTTGGTGCACTTGCAGTGCTCAGCGACCTCGCCGCGGTGCTGGCCGGTGAATCCGATTCAGGCGATGGGCAACCTCAGCAGCGGCCAAGCCTTGGTCGTGTCAACGTCCCCGACCTCGCTGACGTGCGCGGTCATCGCGCCGCTATTGACGCTGTCACGGTCGCCGCGGCCGGCGGTCACAACCTGCTTCTGAGCGGGCCGCCCGGAACCGGCAAGACGATGATCGCGCGGCGCCTTCCGGGCATTTTGCCTCCGCTCAGTCGCAGTGAGGCGCTGGAGGTCACGCGGATTCAGAGCATCGCTGGGCTTGGAGGCGATGGCACGCTAGCCGAGCAACGCCCATTCCGTGCCCCGCACCACACGATCTCGGCCGCCGGCCTAGTTGGCGGTGGCGCCGTGCCGACGCCAGGTGAAGCAACGCTTGCGCATCGCGGTGTGCTTTTCCTCGATGAGTTTTCGGAGTTCGATCGCAGGGCTTTGGAGGCGCTGCGTCAGCCGCTGGAGGACGGCGAGGTAACAATCGTGCGTGGCCAGAAGGTGGCGCGCTTCCCGACGCGCTTTGCCCTGATCGCAGCGACCAATCCCTGCCTCTGCGGTCGCGGCGGCAAAGCGTGCCGGTGTAGCGAGCCGGAGCTGGCGCGCCACCGGCAACGGCTCTCGGGCCCGTTGCTTGACCGGGTTGACCTGGTCGTTGGCGTCGAGCGGCCGTCGTCTGCTGCGCTTGGCGCCGATTCGCTAACGACGACCGAGGAGGTCGCACGGCGGGTTGCTGCTGCGCGGGAGCTGCAGCTTGCGCGCTGCGGCTGCGCCAACGCACAGCTTGTCGCGCGCGACATGATCTCCGCGGTCGAGTGCGGCGCAGCGGCAGCGAGGGCGCTCGCGCGGGCTTATGACAGCGGAGGGTTAAGCGCCCGCGGCCGCGACCGCGCATTGCGCGTGGCGCGGACGATCACGGATCTCGGAGGCGGTGGCGAAATCGGTGTCGAAGAGTTGGCTCGGGCACTGGGCTATCGCCACGAAAGTGAACGGATCGGCTCACGGTGAGCGAGGCGTGCGACCGATGTACGCGTCGGAGCTGGCTGGTCGGGCGACTCTCGGGACACCTAGATCAGATCCGCGGCAATCGGCCCGCGATCCGCGGAGTTCTTGCGCTCAGTGACCGCAAGCTGATCGCCGCACTCTCCGGCCGCGAAAAGGCAACGATTACCGCCGAGTGGTCTTGCTTCGACGCCGCCGCCGCGCGGCGAGAATGGCGCTCATCATCGACGCAGGCAATCTGCCGCCACAACCAATCCTTTCCACCCTCGCTAGCCGATCTCCCCGATCCGCCCGCCGTTCTTCATCTCTACGGCGATCTTGCTCGCTTCGAACAGTTGATCTCGCGCTCACCGTCGATTGCGCTGGTTGGCTCGCGCCGCGCCTCTGCAGATGGTCTCGAGGTGGCGCGCGAGCTCGGCCGTACGCTCTCTCTCTGCGGCGTCAGCGTGATCAGCGGCATGGCGCTTGGCATCGACAGCGCCGCTCACGAAGGGGCGCTGGCCGCCGACGGGCGCACGATCGCTGTTCTGGCCTGCGGCCCGGAGCGAGCCTATCCAGCTCGGCGCAAACAGCTCCACGCGGAGTTGGCGAGGAGGAGCGTCGTTGTCTCGGAGCTGCCCCCTGGCACAGCTCCGTACCGCTGGGCATTTCCGGCTCGCAACCGAATCATCGCGGCCTTTGCGCAGATGGTCGTCGTCGTCGAAGCCGCCGAGCGCTCCGGCTCCCTGATCACGGCTGAGATCGCCGCCGATCTCGGCCGAGGTATTGGCGCAGTCCCGGGTCACCCCGGGTCGTGGCACAGCGGCGGCGCAAATGCGCTGCTGCGGGACGGCGCTCACCTGATCCGCGACGCGCGCGACATCCTCGACGATGCGTTTGGTGTCGAGCCGGCCGGGGGAGTCGTGGCTGCGCGCGAGCCGCTGCCGCTGCCGGCCGCTTTGAGCGAAGATCAGCGAGCCGTGATCGCGGCAGTCGATGCCGGCTTCACGACCGCCGCCAGCGTCGCTGAATACTGCGGCAGCGCCGCCGACGTCGTCGGCCCGCTCACCGAGCTGGAGCTGCTGGGCGTGCTCGAACGTCGTCGCGATGGCAGCTATCTGCGCCTCTGAGTCGGTGCTCGCGGAGTGCGGATGCGAGCCCGGGGCTTGGAGGCTGGCATAATCGCTCACAGTTCCTACTCGCTGAGCCAATCAATGGAGCATCTCTGAGATGACCGACAACGTGACCTTCAACATGAAGCACCGCAGTGCAGCGCTGACCGAGGGC
>CAJBIG010000023.1 GCA_903953065.1 uncultured Solirubrobacterales bacterium | reverse complement strand
GAGGAATCGTTCCGGCGACGAGCTCAGCACCGAAAGCTCGCCGAAGCGAAGCAGCGCCGCGTGCGGCGCCGGGTTGCCGGCGCGCAGCCGGCGATAAGTGGCGAGTGGCTCGACGCGGGCCGGGCTCGTCAGCTCAGTCGTCAGGCACACCTCATAGCTCTCGCCCTCCTCGATCAAACGCCGCGCCTGCGCGATCCGCTCGAGATACTCGGCGCGGTTCTCCCGCGCCTTGAATACGCTTGGCTCCGGCTTCGGCGGCGGCGGCGGCGCCGCTTCAACGCCGAGCACGCGCAGCGCCTCGGTCGTGCTCTTCAGCCATAGCTCGGCCGCTTCGTCGCCGCCGCGGTCGGCGAGGGCGAGCAGGTGGACGCGGCGCTCGTGATGGTCGAAAGCGATCACGCGATCGCAGAAGAGCAGCCCTGCATCCGGTTGCTGCGAGCTGTGGTTGCTCGTGGCGCCGCACTCAGCGCCCAGCTCATAGCCAAAGTAGCCGGCGAAACCGCCGATGAAACCGAAGGGAAGCTTTGGCCCTTCTGCGCGCAGCCGCTGCAGTTCCGCTGAGCAGTAGTCGAAGATTGAGCCGCTCTTCTCGGTGATGGTTCCGTGAGCATGCTCTACGCGAATCGTTTGCTCGGCGCTGTCGGCGCTGACGATCTGGCCGAGAGGTCCATCCGCGGTGGCGATGAAGGAGAAACGCGCGAGGCCGGGCTCAGCGCGAGCGCTGTCGAGCCAGATTACGTGTTCGCGGTCGCCGTACCGCTGAGTGAAGACGGTCTCCGGCTCGCACCATTCCCCGAGCCGCAAGTGGTGAACTCCCACCGTCGCGGGCTCTTGTGGCGGATCCGCTGGCGGCGCTGCAGCCGGCGCTGGGCGCGGCTTGGCGAGCGGCCGCTCCAGCCGTGCGAGCGATAGGTCGCGAAAGTTTTCGATCAGGCGCAGCCCATCCTCGGTGCAGACCGATTCAGGGTGAAACTGAACGCCCCAGAGCGGCCGCTCGCGGTGCTCAATCCCCATCACGACGCCGCCGCGGCTGCGCGCGGTCACGCGCAGCTGCTCGGGCATTTCGCTGACCACGAGCGAGTGGTAGCGGACAGCCATGAACGGCTGCGGCAGCCCCTCGAAGAGCCCTTGCTGTTCGTGTTGGACGGCGCTGAGACGGCCATGAAAAAGCTCGCGCGCATAGTCGATCGTGCCCCCGCAGACGTGGGCCAAGGCCTGATGGCCAAGACAGACGCCAAGCACGGGAATCCCCGACTGGTCGAGCGCCGCGAGCGAGATCCCAACGTCACGGGCTCTTTCAGGGCGACCCGGGCCGGGAGAGATGACAACGTTGTCGAACTGCTCGCTTGCCAGCAGGTCGCCCCAACTGGACTCGTCGTTGCGAACGACGAGCGGCTCGACTCCATTGACCTCACCCAAGAGATGGAAGAGGTTGTAGGTGTAGGAGTCGTAGTTGTCGATCAGCAGCGTGCGCATCGGTCCCCGCGGCTCGAATCCGCCGCACGCTAAGCCTAACTAGATTCGGCCTGATTCCCACACGAGCTTGCGCGAACGGTGTATAAGTGGACGATCAACTCGGGGGAGAGAAGATGAACCGTCACGCCAGCAGTCGCTGCCAGCGCCGCACAGTTGCGTCATTGACAGCCGCATTCGCGCTGATCGCGCTCGCCGCACCGGCAGTCAGCAGCGCCGGTCAGTGCGACAACTTCGACAACTCTGTCTGCCTGCAGCCGTGGCCGAACAACCAGTTCGCGAAGAAGGACAAGTCAACCCCAACCGGCCTGCGCCTCAACCTGCTGCGCTCAAGCATGCCCGCCAACACCAAGGGCGTGAAGATAGACCCGACCGACATCAACCGGGCCGACGGCTTCAGCCCAGGTAGCTACGTCAGCGTTCGCATTCCCGGCCTCGACACCCCTGCTGCCTTCACAGCCAGCAAGCTCGTCCCACTTACCGACATGGCCCAGTACGCCGCCAAGAGCGCGCCTGCCGTAATCATCGACGCCGCAACCGGGCAGCGTCAGCTGATCTGGGCCGAACTAGACGCTCAGGCTGGAACGGCGGCCAACACCAACCTGCTGATCCGCCCCGGCAAGAACTTTCTTGAAGGGCACCGCTACATCGTCGCGCTGCGTTCGCTGAAGTCGGCGAAGGGAGCGACGCTGGCGGCCCCGGCCTCATTCCGCGCCTTCCGTGACAAGAAGAGCGGCGGCGGGGCGCGCCGCGCCGTGATGGAAGACATCTTCAAGCGCCTTGGCAAGGCAAAGATCGCACGCAAGGATCTCTACCTCGCCTGGGACTTCACGGTCGCTAGCGAGAAGTCGCTTAGCGGCCGGATGTTGAAGATCCGCAACGACGCCTTCGCCAAGCTCGGCGACAAGAATCTCGCTGACAACAAGATCGCCGGGAGCTCGCCGAAGTGGAAGGTGACCGAGGTTGTTGACTACAGCGAGGCGCAGGATGCAAACCGCATGCGCCGAGTGAGCGGCACCTTCACCGTTCCCT
>CAJBIG010000022.1 GCA_903953065.1 uncultured Solirubrobacterales bacterium | reverse complement strand
GGTCAGCGTCGGCAAGTTCAACATGCCGCTTTACGTGACGGCGCCACCGAAGGATCTGCGCCGCGTGATGGTTGTTCAGCAGGGCGGGCGGATCAGCGTGGTTCGTGATGGCAAGAGCCTCGGAAGGCCTTTTCTCGACATCAGCTCGCGGGTTACCGCCGGCGGCGAGCAGGGGCTGCTCGGGCTCGCCTTCTCGCCGGACTACGCCAAGAGCGGCCTCTTCTACGTCTACTTCACGCGCCGTGATGGCAAGCAGGAGGTTGCTGAGCTGAGGCGTGCGACCAGCGACCGTGCCAATGCCGGCTCAATCCGCAGCGTGCTCGTGATGGACGATCCCGAGGCCAACCACAACGGCGGTCAGCTGAACTTCGGTCCCGACGGCCTGCTTTACATCGGCACCGGTGACGGCGGCGGTGGCGGCGATCAGCACGGAACGATCGGCAACGCGCAGAACCTTGGCTCGCTGCTCGGGAAGATTCTGCGGATCGACCCGCGCCGCTCCGGGTCGAAGGCCTACAGCGTTCCCGCCTCGAACCCGTTCGTCGGCCGCGCGGGAGCCCGGCGTGAGATTTTTTCCTACGGGCTGCGCAATCCGTGGCGCTTCTCGTTCGATCGGGTTGCTGGCGACTTGATCATCGGCGACGTCGGCGAGAGCGCGGTCGAGGAGATTGACTTCACGACCATCGCGCAGGCGCGCGGCGGCAACTTCGGCTGGCGCGTGCGCGAAGGTAATCGGCAGTTCTCCGATGAATCCGTTGACGGCGCAATCGAGCCGGTGATCGTTCGCACCCATGACGAAGGTTGGTGCTCGGTAACCGGTGGCTACGTCGTCCGCGACCCGGCGCTTTCAAGCCTGCGCGGCAAGTATCTCTACGGCGATTTCTGCAAGGGAATCATCTACGGCGCGCGCCTTTCAAGTTCCGGCGCCAGTGGCAACGCGCGGGTTGCGGGGCTGCCACAGATTGCGGCGCTCTCTTCGTTCGGGGAGGACGCCCGCGGCAGGATCTACGTCGTCTCGCTCGGCGGCGCTGTAAGCAGAATCGCGGCGCGCTAGGCGACGCGCTTCGCATCGCGCCGAGCGCGCGCTCGCTGCTGCCACGGCGCAGGCGCTTGAGCCGGCAGCTCGCACAGTTGCTCGAAGGTGCTTTCGATCTCGGCGGCGATTAGCTCGACGTCGGGCACTAGCGCGGCGTCTGCAAAGCAGCCGATGTGGAGCATGCCGCCGTGTGAGATCGCGCCGATTGAAAGTGCGTGACCATCGACGAGCGGCACAGCGGGCCAGATTCCCTCGAGCTGGCGCCCGATTAGCGAGAGCGGCTCGCTTGGGCCGGGAACGTTTGAGATTACGGCCGTGAAGTGCGATGCGCCGACAGCGGCGCGCACCGCCGCGCTGCGAACGGCGGGGGCGAGCAGGTCAGCGGCGCGGATCGCCGTGTCGATCGTGCCCGCGTAGCCGGCGCGCTTGAGCGTCTTCGTGCGGCGGCCGATCGTTCGCAGCACGCTCCCGGGGTTGTCGG
>CAJBIG010000021.1 GCA_903953065.1 uncultured Solirubrobacterales bacterium | reverse complement strand
CGCACATGGAATACGCGCTGGAGTGTCGTGACGATGCCGATGGCTGCAAGCAGCGTTACGGCTGGCGCCAGGAGTGAGAAGTCGCCAAGACCAAGCCCGTTGACGAACAGCAGGCCAACGGAAAGGATTACGACGCGTGTTGCGCGGCTGCCGATCCCAACCTTGCAGTCAACGCCGAGTGCTTCGGCGCGGGCGCGTGTGTAACTGACCATCACCGAGGCGAGGATCGCGACGGCGCAGATCGCTGCCTCGGCCCCGTTGCCTTGCTGGGCGAAGTGGTAGGCGAGCGCCGCCAAGACGACGCCCTCCTCAACGCGGTCGAGCGTCGAGTCAAGGAAGGCGCCAAACGGCGAGCCTTTGCCAGACATGCGTGAGTAGCGCCCGTCGAGCGTGTCGCAGATCGAACCGATGATGTACGCGATTCCGCCGAGCACGATCATGTCGGCAAGAATCAGCCCCGCTGAGACGAGGCAGAGCGCAAAGCCGGTCAGCGAGATTGCGTTTGGCGTCAAGCGTGATTCGATCAGCGCGTCGCGCATCGCTTCGCGCCGCTCTCCGGGAACGCGGCTGCTCATCGGTTGTCGCCGGCCGAGGAGCAGAATGAGGTTTGGTCGGCCATCCGCCTGACGTTAAATCGCGCTGCGATCGAGATCGTCCCCGGGCGTACCGGCGTGACCTCTGTCCAGCCGCCCTTCGCACGGGCCAGGCAGGCAGATCCCTCGGTGACTGTGAAGAAGCTTGTCCAACGCACGCGGACGATCATAGGCGCGGCGCGCTGCGCTTGGATTGTGAAGTTGTCGCGGCCAAGCTCTACCAGCTCCCCGGGGCCGGTCAGCAGCGGCCGGTGATCGACCACTTCGTAAACCTTCCAGTTGGCGCTGCTCCAAAGTGGTTTCAGCCAGCTCGGCTGCGAGGCGATCACCTCCAACTCGCGGCGGCTGCTTGGATCCGGCGCTGCGTCGGGAACGGCAACGTAACGGACGGCGTTGCGGTCGAGCCAGCGTCGGTATTCAGCGGCGCTGAAAGGTTTGTCTTTGCGGTAGAAGAGAGCGCCGTACTTCGTATCTAGCTGCGTTGACCAGCCGCGCGCGAGCGTGATGTGGGGCGCGAGGTAGGTGGCTTCCCAGTGGGCGCGGGTGAAGGGAACTTCGACTCTGAAGGGCTCGTCGCCCTGCGCTTTGAAGTAATCAATTAGCGGTTGGTGGTAGACCGCCGCGGTGGATGGGTCTACCGCGCCCTTCGCCGTTTCGCGCAGCGGCCCGAGTAGCTGCCAGCAGGCGACAGCGGCGGCGATTAAGACGACGGCCCGCAGGTGTTTGAGCGGTGTCGGCCGGCTTAGGATCAGAGCGATCAAGAGCGGACCGGCGCAGAGCACTCCGAGCCGCGCGACATTCTCGCCGAGCGGTGAGGGAATCAACGCGGCAAGGATGCATACAGGCGCATAGAGCCAAGCGCCGATCTGTAGAGCGCGGCGCTGCGGGCCAGCCAGCAGTGCTACTGCGATCGTCGCCGCGACCGGGATGATCGTGCTGCGCAGCGGGTAGGGCTGCACTCCGCCCTCGGGGAATCCCAGCGCCATCACGAGCACCGTGATTGCGCTGGCAGCAGCCGCGGCCGCGGCGCCCCGCGAGCGCTCGGCAAGCGCAACCGAAACGGTTGCCAGTACGACAAAGGCGCCGGCAACGGGGCTGGCGGCAGCGCTGGCGATCGCCGCGACTATCGCCAGCGGCACCCACTTGCGATCCAGTGCCAGCAGACAGGCAAGGCCGAAGGTGACGCCGAGCGCGAAGGTGATTCGCCCGATCATCAGATCACCGACAGCGGCGAAGGCGAACCAGACCGTTGCCCAACGCGCTGCTCGCTGCGGGAAGTGGGCGCTCATCAGCCGCTCGAAGAGAATCGCCGACGCAGTCACGGCAAGGGCGCCGAGCAGGCGCGGCCCAATCAGTGCCGCCAGCGGCGGAAAGAGCAGGCTGTAGCCGGGCAGGTTGTGGCCGCCGTACCAAGAGGAATCCCAAACCAGGAAGCCTTCGCTGCGAAAGAGTGTCGCTCTGAATACTTGAGCAGCAAGGTCTGGCGTCGGTGGGGCGAGCAGCAGCCAGAAGGCTGCGAGCGCCGCGGCCAAAATCCAGATCGGCGCCGTGGCGCGCTCGCGGGCAAGCGCCGTGCTCATCGCCCGATCATACCGGCGCGCGGCAGCATTCTCTGCGGCGGTTTTCTATTCGCCGTTGAAGAAGGCCGCTACCTGTTTGATCAGGTCAGGGCGGTCAAACCAAGGCCAGTGGCCGGCGTCGGGCAGGTGAACCACTTCGCTCGGCCCGCCCAGTGCAGCGGCGTAATCGTCCGCGAAGTGGCTTGGGATGTACGGGTCCTGGTCGCCCCAGATGATCAGCGCCGGGCATTCGATCGCTTCTAGATTTGCGCCGAGCGCGGCGAGTTTCGCTTCGGGACTTGTGCGGTAGAGCTCGAGGATTGCGCGCTGCGTTCCTTGATCGAAGTGGTCATCGACCGAGCGGATGAATTGATCCGGCAGCGGGCCGGGCTTGAAGTTCGCTTCGCGTGAAAGTTGTTTGAAGACGAAGCGGTTACTGGACCCCATCAACATCTCGCCGAGTCCTCGCGTGCGCCATGCGCGGGCAACGCGGTGCCAGCGGTAGCCGGGCAGCAGCGGCACGGCGTTGATGATTACGAGCCGTTCGACCTTTTCCGGGAAGCGCTGCGCCCAGCTAAGCCCGACCGCGCCCCAGTCGTGAACCAGCAGCTGCACGCGCTCCAGTCCGTGGTGCTCGCAGAACCATTCGATGAAGCGGTCATAGCCCTCAACGGTGTAATCGCGGTCGCCGCGCTTGGTGCTGCGGCCGAAGCCGGGAAGGTCGGGCGCGAAGCCGCCGGTCAGCTCAAGGAACTGGGTCCAATCGTCGCTGTTGCTGGGAACTCCGTGCAGGTAGAGGGGCGGCGCCGACGGGCTTGGCCCGCTGCGCCAGAAGATCGGCTCGCCGTCAATAATTTCGGTCTCTTCGCTGAGCGCCACCATCGCCCTTGGCACGATACCGTCAGGCCGATGGCGACCCGCATGCCAACCGTGGCGCGCAAGGATTGGAAGCCGCCGACGGCGCGCCGCGTCGCCGCGATCCGCCAGCGGCTACGGGAGATCTATGGGGTTCCCCTGATTGAGCCGCACGGCGACCCGCTTGGCGAGCTGATTCTGACCGTGCTCTCGCAGTCAACAAACGATCGCAATCGCGATGTTGCGTTCATACGCTTGCGCAATCGCTTCGCAAGCTGGGAGGAGGTACGAGCGGCGCCCGTCGATGAGGTTGAGGCGGCTATTCG
>CAJBIG010000020.1 GCA_903953065.1 uncultured Solirubrobacterales bacterium | reverse complement strand
GGTGGTCGCCCGCGCGCAGCCGCCGCGCGCGCCGTCAATCCTGAGCAGCGCTCGCTCGACGACCTGCTGGATCGCTGAACCGCGGCCCCAGGCGGCGCTCGTCATACTGCTGGGCGTGTCCCAACGCAAGACCGACGAGGCCGTGGCCGAAGCTGTACCGCTTACCGCGGGGCGCGCTTCAGCGGCCAGCGGCGGCGGTCCGGGGGCGAATGATCCCCTCGTCGGAGAGCTGCGTCGCGCCGGCTTGCTGCCGATGCTGGTGCTCCACCTTCTCGCAAGCGGACCCTCCTACGGCAACGCTCTGATCGAAGGGATCAGCATCTCTACCGGCGGGCTGATCAGCGTCAACCCGAACACGATGTACCCGCTGCTGCGCGCGCTCGAGGAGAGCGAGTTTGTGACCGGCGAATGGGAGCACCCTGAGCGCCGTTCTCGACGGTTCTACGCGATAACCGAGCAGGGCGAACTCGAGCGGCAGCGGCTTGCCGCCGAGATCAAGCCGCGCCTTGAGGAGGTTGCCTCGGCGCTCGAACTGCTGCGCCGAGTGCTCTAGTGGGCGTCGCCTCGGCGAAAACCGTGATCAGCGGCGTTTCGCTCGCCGCCGCCGAAGCGTTCTGGTACGACCTCGAGCGCTGGCCGCTCTTCATCGATGGGTTCCATTCGGTTCTCAGCGTTACCGGTGAGCCGCCGCTGGTCGGGTCGAGCGTGCTTTGGCAGTCCACTCCTGCCGGGCGCGGCGAGGTCCGTGAAACGGTGACCGATTATCGGCCGGGAGTGGGGCAGGAGCTCGAGGTCGAGGACGACGCGATCAGCGGTCGCCAGAGCGTAGGTTTCTCCGTCGAAGCAAACCAACTGCGCGTGCAGCTTGAGCTCGACTACCGCTTGAAGGGGTCCAGCCCGTTGCGATTTGTCACCGATTGGCTCTTTATTCGCCGCGCACAGAGCGAGTCGCTTCAGCGGACGCTGACCGCATTCCGTCTCGAGCTTGAAGCTCAAGGCGAAGAATCCGGGAACTAGTCAGCGGGCGATCGCCACTCGCGCCCGGAGCGCCGCTTCAAGCGTTTGAAGCGACTTTCCAAGCGATTCGATCTGATCGGCGCTCAAACCACCAATCAGTGCAGTCTGCGCAGCATCGGCTGCCTGCTTGGAGGCCTCGGCCAGCAGCGCAATCCGTTCGTCAAGGTCGCCTTGTCCTGCCCAGCTTGCCAGCTCGGCGATCGCCGCTCTCAGCGCGCAGTCAAGCTGCAAGGCAGCCTCGCGCCAGCGGCCAGCATCAACGTCGGCTCGGGCTCTCAGCGTCAGCTCTTCGCAGGCAAGAATTACGTCGCGCCCGCTAAGCACAGCCGCCAGCCTCTCCTGGGGGCTGAGGACGGCTTCGCGTCGCCGCCGTCCAGCCCCGAGAATCACTTCGGTCGCCGAGCTCCAGCGGCCGCTGGCCACCTCCTCGCCAACCCCAACACCAACCCGCAGCGCGAGCGCTTGGGTTGGCGCGATTCCGTGTGCGGCAGGGTCGGCGGCAACAATTCGTTGCCGCTGGAGGACGGAATTGATGACCGCGAGCCCGGCCAACGCTTCCGCTTCACAGTCGGCTTCGCGCAGCCAGACCGCGGGCGGTCCTTCGAGCGGTCGCGCGTCGATCAGCGTCGCGCGACCGACTGCGACCGGCGTCGGTTCAGGGTTTGGACTGGCCGTGCGCGTGCGGCGACCGAAGCGCTTGCGACGCACGGCGCCGAGCGTCGCGATCACAAGTACGTGGCTCGGCTCGCCGGCGTGGCCGCGGACGATGTAGCGGCCGTCGGCCGGGCCAAGCGGCCAAGGCGCTTCGACTTGAACAAAACGGAAGTTAAGTGGCTCGGACAGGGGCCAGCGAAGCTACCACCACGCGGCGCGCCGCAACAGCCCGCACCCCAGTACCTTGGAGGTATAAGCGAGCAAGTTGGGAGACAGAAATGACCGATGAAACTGCCGACGGACTACGAGACCGATTCACGCGCGGAAGTGAGGATGCGATCGGGCGCCTCGCTCAGGAGCTGCTTGAGAACCCTCTCGTCAGCAGCGCAATCGGACGCGCCTTCGAAGCTCGTGAGCGAGCCACTCAGGCTCAAGAAGTGGCAATGGGAGCACTCAACCTGCCTTCCGCTGCCGACCTCGAACGACTAACGCGCCGCGTGCGCTCGGTCGCTCAGCGGCTCGAAGGGATTGAGGATTCGGTCGATCGCCTCGACGAGCGCTTCAGCAAGAACGCGCAGATCTCGCTCGACGAGCGGCTCGCCGCGATAGACGAGCGTCTCGCCGCAATCGAACTCTCGTTGCTCGCTGAAAAGAGCTAGTAGCCGAGCTAGCCGCTGGCCAGCAGCGCCGCGAGGCCGGCGCGTCCCAGCCGTTCCGTGGCGCGTTCGAGCGCGACTCCCTCGAGCCTCGCGCCGGCACCTGCGGAGGCGTCGCTAACCATCAGCAGCACGCCTAGGCGGATCGAGCGCAGCTGTGCAACAGCGAGAAGTGCGGCAGCCTCCATCTCAACGGCCAGCGCTCCCGACGCCTTCCAACGCTCAATTCGCTCGGTGCCCCGCTCGTAGAAGAGATCGGCACTGATCACGAGGCCGCTGTGGTCGGCCTGCGCCGCCAGCAGCTCCGTAATCTGCCGGTCAGGAATCAGCGGCGCGTCACCGATCAGCGCTTGGCTGGTCCCGTCGGCGCCGCTGAGGGCATCTGCGCAGATCAGTTGCCCAAGTTCCAAAGAATCGGCAAGCGCGCCGCAGGATCCAACCCGAATCGCTCGCTCCAGACCAAGGTCGCAAAGCTCCTCGAGCACGATCGCGGCGCTCGGCCCGCCGATCCCGTGGCTCATGATCGTCAGCGGTTCGCCATCTTCGGCCAAACCGCTGTAGCCCCAAAGCCCGCGGTTGTGGTTGAACATCTTCGGCTCGCTGGTGAGCAGCTGCGCCAGCGCCAAGGCGCGGCCAGGGTCGCCTGTGATCAGCGCTCGCGGCGCGAGCGGGGCTGTTGGATGAACGTGGCGTGGCTGAGCAGAGATAACCGAGCGAGAGTATTGTGAAGCTATGGCCAAAGATCAGAAGAAGTCTTCAAAGAGCAAGAACAAGAAGCGCAATTCGCGCGGGGATCAGGTTCGCTCCGCTGTTGATCAGGCGTTTCAGACAGCCGGAGCGCAGCTGCGTCCGGATCGCGCCGCTGACATCGCCGATGAGCTCGCAGCCGCTGCGCAGCGCGTCCGCGACGTTGTTGAGGATGCGCTGCCGCCAACCACTGAAGATCTGAAGCGGCTTGAAGAGCGGCTCGCCGTGATCGAGCGGCGGATCGGTGCGCTGGAGCGCTCGACGCCTGCCGCAACGCGACGCACAGCCGCCAAGAAGCCTGCCGCCGCCCCTCGCAAGAAGGCAGCTCCTCGCAAGAAGGCAGCTCCAAGCAAGAAGGCGGCGCCACGCAAGCCAGCGAGCTGATGGGCGTTCAGTTCGACTCACCTGAGCAATTCCGCGCTGTCATCGACGGCGTGATGGCGCTGATGAGCGAAGATCCTGAAATGGGGCCAAAGCTTCGCGACGCCGACGTGCCGCAGCGCTTTGAGTTCGATGACATGGACCTCGTCGTCAACGCCCGCGCCGCGCGGCAAGGCGAGCAAGGCAACCTTCACTGGGAGTGGAGCGATGACGTTGACTGGGAGCCGAAGGTCAAGCTGACGATGAGCTCGGAGGTAGCCAACCGCTACTTCCAAGGCAAAGAGAACGTGCCGGTGGCGATCGCGCGCAGACGGATCAAGGCTGGCGGCGACGTGAAGTCGGCGCTCGCTCTGATTCCAATCACAAAGCCGGTCTACGGGCTCTATCGCTCCATGCTCGAAGCCGACTACCCGCAACTCGTCGTCTAATCGGGTGGTCGCGCGATGGACGACAACGACGATCTAGCCGCCGATCGCCAGCAGCGGACCGGCGAAAGACTGCCGGCCGCCGAGGCCGCGGACCGGGCCGGTGTTTCACTCTCCACTCTGCGCCGCTGGGTTGCTCTTGGGCTCTTCCCGAAGCACGACACGAGCGAGGGCTGGGGGCCGAGTGCGATCGCTCAGGCGCGTTCGCTCGTCAAGCTGCGTGAGCGCGGGTACTCGATCGAACAGCTGCAGGAGGCGATCGACGAAGGGCGGCTCGTCGGCTACACCGATGAGCTCGTCGGCGAGATGGTTGGGGAGCGTTTTACGCTCAAGGAGGCGGCGAAGAAGAGTGGACTCAAGGCCGAAGTGATCGAAGAGCTGATCGCGGCAATCGGACTGCCCTCAGGTGCAGTTGACGACCTCGGTACAGAAGACGTCGAAATGTTTAGGCATTTTGAGACCGCCGTCGAATCAGGATTCCCGCGTGACGCGCTGCTGCAGACCGTTCGCGTATACGGACAGGCGGTCTCGAAGATCGCTGACGCTGAGGTTCGGCTCGTCCACCTTCACGTCCATGAGCCGTTGCTACGCGAAGGCGTCTCAAGCGAGCAGATCGCCGAGCAGATGGACGGAATTACAGAGGAGCTCCTACCGCTCTTCTCGCCGGTTATCGACCACCTCCACCGCCGCTTCCTTAACCACTTTGTCGAGCAAGACATCGTTGGCCACATGGAGAGCGAGCCCGGTGGTGAGATCGGTCAGGTCCGAGTCGCGATCGCGTTCGCCGACCTTGCCGGCTACACGCAGCTGACGGAGGAGGTCGGCGACGAGGAGGCGGCGGGGATCGTCGAGCGCTTCGTCGCCAACGTCAACCAGTCGCTGCCCGATGAGGCGCGGATCCTGAAGACGATTGGCGACGAGGTGATGATCGTCTCCTCCGACGCCGGCTCGCTGATCGACTGGGCGGTCGGCTTCCAAACGCTCAACACCGAGCGGCCGCTTCCACGAATCGGGATTCACTGCGGCAACGTCGTCTTTCGTGATGGCGACTACTTCGGCCGCGAGGTCAACCTTTCAGCCCGCGTGGCCGCTCGCGCCGCGGCAGGCGAGGTGCTGGTGACCTGGCCGGTTGTTGAAATGGCTGGCAAGCATCTTGAGTTTGAGCGGATCGGCGAAGTTCAGCTGAAGGGCTTCAGCCATGCGACCGAGCTCTTCCTCGCCGGGCTTGCCGGTGATTCGTGATGCCGAACGCGTCAACTGAAGAGCTGCTCGAGCGGGTCCGCGACGGCGCTCTGCTCGAAGCTGGCCAGCGCGTCGTTGTCTGCCTCTCGGGTGGGCGCGATTCGGTTTGCCTGCTCGACCTCGCAGTTGAAATCTGTGGCCGATCCAATGTGAGCGCGCTGCACGTCAACTACGGACTTCGTGACGAGGCCAGCGATGACGAACAGCTCTGCCGCGATCTCTGCCAAGCGCTCGGCGTCCAGCTGACAGTTGAGAACGCCAGCGCGCCTCGCGAGGGCAACGTTCAGGCTTGGGCGCGAGACGTTCGCTACGGACTCGGCGCCCAGCTCGCCAGTGGCGCCGGTGCACAGCTCGCGGCTGGGCATACCGCCAGCGATCAGGTTGAGACCGTTCTTTACCGCCTTGCCGCGTCGCCCGGCCGCAGATCGCTCGTAGGGATGCCTGACCAGCGCGGGATTTTGATCCGCCCGCTGCTACGAGCTCGCTTCACGCGCGAAGAGACCGCCGATTGGTGCCGCGCGCGCGGTCTGCAG
>CAJBIG010000019.1 GCA_903953065.1 uncultured Solirubrobacterales bacterium | reverse complement strand
TGCCGCCCACCCTGAACGGCCGATAGATCATGAGCTACTGACGCAAGCGATGGTCTACGGAACGGCGCTTGCCTCGTTCAACGTTGAAGACTTCGGCACCGAGCGAATCGTCGAGCTGACCGGCAACGAGATCGCAGCACGGGTTGGCGAGCTTCAGCAGATGACGACCTTCGCGCACCAGCCGATCTCACTGCGCAGCTAGCGCGCAGGCGCCAAAAAAGCTGCGGCCCGAGGCCACTGCCGGTACTATTTCCCGACTGTGAACACGTGGGTATTCATCTTTATGATGGTCGTCTTGAAGCTGCCGATCTTGGCGCTCTTCGGGATCGTTTGGTGGGCGGTCAGACAGAAGCCTGAGGAGGCCGATGACGCGAGCGGCAATGGCGGCTCGCCAAAGCCCTCATCACCGCACCCGCGCAGCCCGCTACCGCACTCGCCGCGGCGCGGCCCGCACCGCGAACCGGCCGCTCCTGCGCCGCCTCGGATGCGCGTTTCCGGCTCGCGCCAACGCGACCGCGCCTGACGCTCGCGACGAGCCGTGGGCAGAGCCGTTTAGGATCATCCGATGGCCCCCGCCTCTGTGCTCTCCGACGGAACCATTCGCCGCCTTGTTGGCGAAGGACGGATCGTGATCGAACCGTGGGATGAGACGATGGTGCAGCCGGCCAGCGTTGACCTGCGCCTTGGCAACTCGTTCCGCGTATTCCACAACCACCGCGTCAGCGCGATCGATCTGAAGAACCCGCCGCAGGATCTGACCGAGCCGGTGACGATTGAGCCGGATGAACCGTTTGTGATTCACCCGGGCGAATTCTGCCTCGGCCGCACCGAGGAGTGGGTGGAATTGCCCGAGGACATCGTCGCGCGGATCGAAGGGAAATCTTCGCTTGGCCGTCTGGGGCTGATCGTCCACGCGACGGCCGGCTTCTGCGACCCGGGCTGGAAGGGCACGCTGACGCTGGAGCTGAACAATCTGACGCGCGTACCGATCAAGCTCTGGGCCGGGCTGCCAATCGCGCAGCTTTCGTTTATGACGCTCGACCAAGCGGCAGAGCGCCCCTACGGCCACCCCGAACTCGGGAGCCATTACCACGGCCAACGCGAAGCAACCGAGAGCCGCTACGAAGGCGGCCCCGGCGGCCAGGTCGCGTCCGGCGGCGGCGTTGGGTAGCGTGCCGGATATGACGCAAGCAACTTTGATCCTCGCCGCCGAGGCGGCGCACAGTGAAACACCGTTCTTCATCATCGGCATCGCCTTCGCGGCTTGGGCCGTGATCATCGGCGGAATCGGAACGGCATCGGAATCATTCCCGCCCAGCCGCGGCGCGGGGATTGCGATCGGCGCCGTGTCGGTGCTACTGGCGATCGCCACGATGGTGATCGTTCTGCTCGTCATCGTCTAGCCCTTTGGCCCGCTCTTATTCGCTCACCCTCCGCCGTGAGGGCGACTCCGAACGCCAGCGCTTCGTGACGCTCGATGGCGCGCTCGATGCGCTCGAAACGGAGATCCGCGCAATGGCGCAAACAGTGCGCCGCGACGAGACGAAGTCAATTGGGCGCAGCTACGCACCGCAGGAGTTGGTCGCCGTGCGAGCAGAGGTCAGCGGCCCCGGCGTGCGCGGCGGCATCGATCTGCGCGGCGACGGCTCGGTCGAAGCCTTCAGCGGGCGGATCCGTCGCGCCGTGATCGAGCCGCGCGAAGATGAGGACCCCTACGCGGCTCTGCGCCGCGTCCTCTCCAGCGACTAGGCGGGCTAGATGTGGAGCGCGGAGCCGTTGCGGCGGAGCCAATCTCGCGGCTCTCTGTAATCGGGGTGGTGTTGCTCGAGCAGCGTCCAGAAGCGGCTCGAATGATCGAGCACAACGAGGTGGCAGGCCTCGTGCCAGACGACGTAGTCGAGCAGCTCGGGAGGGCCGAGCAAGAGGCGCCAGTTGAACGAGAGCGCGCCGCTCGAAGAGCAACTCCCCCAGCGCGTTCGCTGATCGCGGATCGAGATTGGACCGGCGCTGGCGCCGAGCGCAGTCAGGGCCGGAGTGAGTCGCTCGGCGACCTCAACTTTGGCTTGGCGCCGGTACCACCGCTCGGTCGCTGCCTCGCGCCGATCATCGGCTGGAACAAGCAGCTCGCCGCCGCTGCGATGGGCGCGCGCGCGACCAACCTGCGGCCTAACCGTCAGCAGCTCGCCGAGGTAGGGAAGCGTGCCCTCCGGGCGGCTGATCGCGCCGCGCGCGTGCTGCAACTTCGCGCGGCGATCGGCGATCCATCCCTCAAGCTGGGCAATCGCCTCATCGGCCTCGCTGGCCTTCGCCGACTGGGGCAACGTAACCAGCAGCGAACCATCGGATTCCATTCGCACGCGGACGCGACGAGCGCGCGACGAGCGGCGCATGGTGAACGGTTCGCTCGTGGTCACGCGG
>CAJBIG010000018.1 GCA_903953065.1 uncultured Solirubrobacterales bacterium | reverse complement strand
CAACTTCGACGATTCTCAAGGCCGACGTCCTCGGTCAAGAGCACTACGACGTCGCGACGCGCGTCAAGGAGATCCTGCAGCGCTACAAGGAGCTTCAGGACATCATCGCGATTCTCGGAATCGACGAGCTATCGGAGGAAGACAAGATCACCGTGCAGCGCGCACGCAAGGTCGAGCGCTTCCTTTCGCAGCCATTCAACGTTGCTGAGCAGTTCACCGGTACCCCCGGTGAATATGTGCCTGTAGCTGAGACCGTGCGTTCGTTCCGTGAGCTGATCGAAGGCGTCCACGATGACGTGCCTGAATCGGCCTTCCTGCTGAAGGGCACAATCGAGCAGGTCGTCGAAGCAGCAGCCAAGGACCGCTAGCAGCCGTATGGCCCGCACTCCGTTCCAAGTCGAGGTATTGACGCCCGAAGGGCCGATCTTCAGCGGTGAGGTTGAGATGGTTTCAACCCGCACTGAGGTCGGTTCGATCGGCATCCTCGCAAACCACACGCCGCTGCTGGGGATGCTCGCCCCGGCCGAGCTGAAGCTCTACATCTCGGAGAGCGAGATCGTAAGCTTCGCCCAGGGGGAGGGCTACATCCAAGTCGCGGACAACCACGCCCTGGTGCTGGTTGAAGAGGCAATTAAGCCCGACGAGTTGGTGCGCGAGGAGATCCAAGCCCAGATCGACGCGGCTGAGGCTGCACTCGCTGCGAGCGAGCCTCACACAGAAGCACAGAAGAAGGCACTGCGCGATCAGCGCCGCGCGAAGATCTTCTTCGGCATTCTCGAAGCTTAGAACTCTGGCTCAGTCGGCTTTTAGGCCGTAACTGGCAGCGGCTGCAGTTAGCTCGTCAAGCCCAAAGGCCTGAACCGGGCCGAGCGCCCCGGAGGCGCTCACTTTGCCGGCAGCTACCTGCTCGGCGCCCCAGGCGAGGAAGTCGGCCGTCAAGTCATAGCCATTCGGGCCGTTGAGGCGGACCGAGCTCAGCTCATTGCCGCCACGGTAGTAGGTGACGGCGCAGATGATCGATCGCGAGCCGGCGCGGGCCGCTGCGTCTGGACCGCCGCTTGAGCCGGTCACAAACTTTGAGCTCAGCGCGCTGAGGCCAGCGCGGACGCCGGGGAGCTTCGTGACGGCGGCGCCGCCAGCAGAGAAGATCTGCATCGGCTTTGTCATCGGCCCAAACCAAGCGAGGTACACGCCGACGTCCTGCAGCTGCGGATCGATGTGGGGGAGCGCGAAGTGTTCGCTGCCGCCGATCGAAACACCGTCGGCGCTGTGGCCGGCGCCTGTGTCAAATGTGCGGATCTCTTTTGCGCCGCGCTCGGTAACGAGCCTGCCGCCGCGCCAAGCGAACGAAGGTTCAAATGCAACTCCGGCGGCGCTGGCGCGGGTGCCGCCGCTCATCCCTGAGGTTGAGCCGCCGCCACTGTTCTGCCAGCAGTAGCCGATCTCAACGCGGTGCGCCGCGCCGTCGGCCTCACGCAGAGCAAGCGCGCCGGCGAGGTTGCCAGGCACATAGTCGTAGCCCATCGCCGTCAGCAGCACCGTTCCCTCGGCGTGGGAGCGTGGCCCGGCCTGCTCGAAGACGCGACGGATAAACGGCCCTTCGCCGGTCGAGTCAAGGTAATGGGCACCGGAGCTGAGCGCCGCATCGAGCGCCGGCTGGCCGAAGCGCATGAATGGCCCAACGGTGCTCACCAGCACGTCGCCCTTCTCAACAAGGGCCCGCACGCTAGCCGGGTTTTCGACGTCGGCGAGTTGCACTTCGAGCCCACCTAGCTCGTCCGCAAGTCGCTCCAGCGGTTCGCGACGGCGACCCGCCAGCACAGGAGTCATGCCGCGCGCGACCATCTCCCTTGCAGTT
>CAJBIG010000017.1 GCA_903953065.1 uncultured Solirubrobacterales bacterium | reverse complement strand
TTACCTGCGCGCAGTCGATCAGGTCGACATCACTTCGGTCAATGTGCGCCCCGATCTGCGTTGCCCAAGCTGCGCTGCCGTCGTCAACTGGCAAGTGAAGATCAGCAACCTCGGCGCGAAGACGCAGAGCGTCACCGTCGCCGGTCGCTTCGGGCCGCAGCGCTTGACCATCGGAAAGGCAAGGTTGCGCACCGGCGCTTCGACGACTCTGACCAAGAAGCTCACCATCGCCAAGCCGAAGCTGTGGTCGCCGGCGCGCCCGTACCTGTATGACGCTTCGCTCGTCGCAGCGGTCGGCGCACGCACGTTGCAGCGCTACACGCGCCACGTCGGCGTTCGCTCGATTGAGGTCGACAGCGTCGGACGCCTGACACTCAACGGTCAGCGGCTCGATCTGCGCGGCGTCGGCATGCACGAGGATGCCCCGGGACGGGGCTTCGCGATCGACAACGCTTTTCGCGACAAACAGATCGGCTACGCGCGCGATCTCGGTGGGTTGATGTTGCGCTCTCACTATCCGCTCCATCCCTACACGCTGCAGCGCGCCGACCAGCTGGGGATGCTCGTCTGGTCGGAGGTTCCGGTCTACCAGATCCCCAACCCGCAGTTGGCGGTCGCAGCCAACCGCGCGCGATACGTCGCAGCGGTTGCTTCGATGGTCGAAGTAAATCGCGACCACCCGTCGATCGCCGTCTGGTCGGTTGGCAATGAGATGGCAACCAACGCCGATGCTTCGCAGGCCAGCTACATCGCCGCCGCGACCGCGAAGGCCAAGGCGCTCGACCCGGGCCGGCCGGTAGGGATCGCCGCCGGCGGCCCAACCAGCGCCTGCCAGAGCGCCTATGACCCGCTCGACCTCATCGGTCTCAACGATTACTTCGGTTGGTACGTCGGAGAGAGCGGTTCGATTGCCGACCGTGACCTGCTCTCTGACGCTCTCGACGCGGCTCGCAAGTGCTACCCAACAAAGGCGATGATGATCACCGAATACGGCGCCGAAGCCTCCACAGCCGGGCAGCCGGAAGACCGTGGCACTTGGCCCTTCGCCAACGAGCTGATCAAGTTTCACCTCGACGTCTATGCGACGAAGCCGTGGCTCTCCGGCTCGCTCTACTGGGCGCTCCAGGAGTTCTGGGTTCGTCCAGGCTGGGACGGCGGCAATCCGTTCCCCGCCCCACCGCTGCATCAGAAAGGGTTGGTCAGCTTCGCTGGCGCCAAGAAGCCGATATTCGCTCCCGTTCAGAAGGCTTTTAAGGCCGTGAAGCAGGTTGGCTCGACGCGTTAGCAACCCGGCTCTGCGACCTGCCAGAGCGCCCGCGCGCCGCGATCCCGCTACCATCGAGCGCCGCTGATGGCTCAATCTACGAACTCAACACTCAATGCCGCTCCACGCGAACCAAACGGCTCTCGCGCAAACCGCAGGCTGCGCCGCGAGGGCCAAGTGCCTGGCGTTCTCTACGGTGGAGAGGGCGAGGCGGTCTCATTCTCGGTTGACGGCCGTGAGCTGCGCGCCGCGCTTCAGGCCTCAGGCGCCGTCGTCGACCTCGTAGTCGGAGGAACCAGCGAGCCGGCCGTTCTTAAGGATGCCCAGCGCCATCCGGTGCGCGGTGAGATGACGCATGTCGATTTTGTTCGCGTCAACCTGAATGTCGCGATTGAGGCCGTCGTACCGCTGCTCGTCACCGGCGCCGAGGAATCACCCGGCATCGTTGAAGGAGGCGTAGTCGACCAGCCAATCCGCGAAGTCCGCGTCGAGGCGCTGCCGAACGAGATTCCCGAGTCGATTGAGATTTCTGTTGCCAGCCTGAACATCGGCGAGACCGCCCACCTCTCTACCGCTGTCGTTCCAGCCGGCGTAACGCTGCTCGACGAAGATGATCTTGTCGTTGTCTCGATGCTCGCTCCGCGACTCGAAGTTGAAGAGACGATCGAGGAAGAGACCGAGCTGATCGGCGAGGACGGCGAAGCGGTCGAGAGCGCCGGCGAAGAGGGCGAAGGCGACGACGGCGGCGACTCGGGCGGCGAGTCCGGCGACGACGCTGGCTAGTCCGCCTCTCTCGCCGTAGCATCAAATCAGTGGGCCGCTTCTTCTCTCGTTCTGAACCTGTCGACTGGCTGATCGTTGGGCTTGGAAATCCCGGCGCCGGCTACGAATGGACGCCGCACAACGTCGGTTTCCAGGTGATCGCCGAGCTGTCAAGGCGCTGGGACCTCGGTCGACCGAAGAAGAGCTTCAACGGCTTGATTGTCAGTGGCCGCGTTGGCCCCGTCGGCGGCCCTGCTGTTCGCGTTGCGCTGCTTGAACCGCTGACCTACATGAACGAGTCGGGAACATCGGCCGGGCCGGCACGAGGCTCGCTTAAACTCGAGCTCGATCGGGTGTTGGTGATTCACGATGAGATTGACCTTCCGTTCGGCCAGCTTCAGGCGCGTATCGGCGGCGGTCTAGCCGGCCACAACGGGCTCAAGTCTCTGCGCAAAGGCTTCGGTTCCGAAGATTTCGGCCGGCTTCGAATCGGCGTCGGACGGCCTGCCGCAACCGATTCGGCGAGTGTTTCCGAATACGTTCTCGGCCAATGGCGCCAGCCCGAAGCCGAGGTAGAAGCGCTGGTCTCCGGAGCCAGCGACCTAGCTGAGCAGATCGTGCTGGGTCAGACTGCGCTTAGCGGTTCGGCGTAGGGGAGGTCGCGATGTCGCTTAGAGCTCTGCTCGGGGCACTCTCAAACGACCCCGAGGGCGCGAAGCTCCTTCGCGATGGTGGTGACGCTTTCGTCTCGCGCTCGCTGCGCCCGTACGCAATCGCCGCGCTGCTTGACAACGATGCCGCCAAGTCGGCCGTTGTCGTGGCCGGCGACGACAGCGAAGCTCAGGCGCTCGCGGCAGACCTTGGCATCTGGCTGGCGCCACGGCCGGTCCGCTTCTATCCCAGTCGCGGCGTCACTTACGAATCTCACCTCGCGCCGCCACCGCACCTCGTTGGCCTGCGGGTAGCGGCGCTCGACGCACTGCTCGACCCGGCCGAGGGTGAGCCGCCGGTCGTCGTCGTCTCAGCGGTCGCACTTTCGGAGAAGGTGCCTGACCCAGCGCTTCGGCCGCGCGGTTTCACGCTGCGCAAGGGCGACCTGATCGACCTTGACGAGGCTGCCCTGCAGCTCGTTGCAGCAGGCTACGAAAGAGTCTCCGAGGTCGCCGAGCGCGGCCAGTTCGCAATCCGCGGCGGCATTCTCGACTGCTTTCCGGCTACCGAGGATCATGCAGTGCGAGTCGACTGCTTCGACATCGAGATCGAATCGCTGCGCCACTTCTCAACCTTTACTCAGCGCTCACTCGGAGAAATTGAGCTGGTCGAGATTGCGCCGGCCGCCGAGCTCGCCGCCGAACACCGTGAGCTGGCCGAGATCGCCGCGCTCAGCGATGCCGACGAGCGGCCCGACATCACCGATCTGCTGCCGCTTGACCGCTTCCAAGCATTGCTTGAGCTGGTACCGCCCGACGCGCTCGTGATCGTCGGCGCAGCGGAGGAGATCGCGCCGGCGCTTGGCGACCACTGGCAGGACGTCTGCGCTGCCTTTCACGACGCCGACGCTCACCATCTTTACGTTGCACCGGACGCTGTACAGGCGGCCCTGGCAGAGCGTTCGAAGGCGCGGATCTCGTCGCTGCTGGCAGATCAACCGATCGAGCTTCACGCCCAGGCCGCCGACTTCTCGGCGCAGTCGCTGGCCGAGGCTGAGCCGGAGCTGGAGAGCCTCGTGCGTAGCGGCTACAAGACGGTTGTCGCATTCTCCCGTCGCGGCGAGGGCGAGCGCGTAGCGCACAATCTTGCGCGGCTTTCGGCCGACTGGATCGACGAAACCGAACCTTTCGCCGATTCCAACGGGCGGCTGTTGTTCTCGCTCGCTGCGCTGCGCAGTGGCTTCGTTGCCGCCGGCGCAAAGCTCGCCGTCATCCCCGAGCGCAGGCTCTTCCGCAGACGCCGGGCCGCGCGCAGCGATGATCAGCCTGAGCGGCTCGGCCGCTTCGCTTCGCTTTTTGAGCTGCGCACCGGCGACACCGTCGTCCACGAAGATCACGGCGTCGCCCGCTTCTCGGGCTTTGAGACAAAGACCGTCAGCGAGATAACGCGCGACTATCTCGAGCTCGAGTACGCCGATGGTGACCGCGTCTTCATGCCGGTGGATCAGCTCGCGAAGATAACGCGCTACATCGGCGCCGGCGAGCTCTCTCCAAAGCTTTCAAAGCTTGGCGGCAAGGGCTGGGAGACGCTCAAGGCACGAGCGCGCAAGGCTGCTGAAGGGCTCGCTGGCGAGCTGCTCAATCTTTACGCCGAGCGCCGCCGGCGCGAGGGGCGGGCTTTCTCGGAAGATTCCGAGTGGCAGCTCGACTTTGAATCACGCTTCCCTTGGCAGGAGACGGCCGATCAAGCTTCGGCAATCGAGGCCGTTAAGCAGGACATGGAGCGGCCCCGTCCGATGGATCGCCTGATCTGCGGCGACGTCGGCTACGGCAAGACCGAGGTGGCGCTGCGGGCGGCATTCAAGGCGGCCGGTGACGGCGCTCAGGTGCTCGTGCTGGCGCCGACAACGATCCTCGCTCAACAGCACTTCGGAACCTTCAGCGAGCGGCTTGAAGATTTTCCATTCACCGTTGATGTCGTCAGTCGCTTGCGAAGCGCCGCTGAGCAGCGCGCCTCGGTGGCCAACTTCAATGAGGGCAAGACCGACATTCTGATCGGCACACACCGGCTGCTGGGCCGCGACATGCGGCCCAACGACCTCGGGCTGCTCGTCGTCGACGAGGAGCAGCGTTTCGGCGTCAAGCAGAAAGAGCTTCTGAGGCAGATGAAGCTGAAGGTCGATGTGATCGCGATGAGCGCGACGCCGATCCCACGCACCTTGCAGATGTCGCTGGCAGGGATGCGCGACATCAGCGTGATTGAAACCCCACCAGAGGGCCGCAGGCCGGTCAAGACCTTCGTCGGCGAGTACGACGAGGAACTCGTCCGCCTTGCGTTGGAGCGCGAGCACGAGCGCGGCGGGCAGTCCTTCTTCCTCCACAATCGCGTCGAGACGATCGACGAGACGGCCGAACGGCTGCGCGGTCTCTGCCCGAAGCTCAGCTTCGACGTTGCCCACGGCCAGCTCGATGAGCACGAGCTTGAAGAGCGGATGATGCGCTTTCTTCGCGGTGACAGCGACGTACTCGTTTCAACAAGCATCATCGAGTCGGGGATCGACATTCCCCAGGCAAACACGCTAATCGTCGAGCGCGCCGACCGCTTTGGCCTGTCGCAGCTCTACCAGATTCGTGGCCGGGTCGGCCGTAGCCGCGAGCGTGCCTACGCCTACCTGCTCTACCCGAGCGCCGCGGCCTTGACCGAAGAAGCGACGCGACGGCTCAGCGCGCTCTCCGACTACACCGAGCTTGGCGCCGGCTTCAAGATCGCAATGCGCGACCTCGAGATCCGTGGCGCCGGCAATCTGCTCGGTGACGAGCAGTCCGGCCACGTCGCCGCGCTTGGCTTTGAGCTCTATCTCTCGATGCTCGACGATGCAGTTCGCGCAGCCGGGCCGCCATCAGCCGGCGATGACGACTACGAGCCGGTCCGCTTCGATGTTGACGTTGACGCATACATCCCGACCGATTACATCCCTTACGAGCAGGCAAAGATCGACGTTCACCGCCGAATCGCCGCAAGCCGAGAGATTGCCGATCTAGCACTGCTAAGCGAGGAGTTGGCCGACCGCTTTGGCCCACTACCGCAGGAGCTTGAGAACCTGATTGTGTTGCAGCAGGCGCGCGTGAGGCTGGGGCAGGCCGGCGCTGGAGTCGTGACGATCCGTGGCGAGCGGATGACTGTTACGCCGCTCGATTTCAGCGAGCAGCAGCAGCAGTCGTTGTCGAGCGAGTTGCCGCAAGCGAAGTATGAGCCGGGGCGTGCTCAGCTCTCAATTCCGCTGCCCGCCGACGGCGCCGAGCGGCTCATAATGATCGCCTCAGTCGCTACTGTTCTTTTGGCTGTCAGTCGCCAAACTGCTTAGCGCGGCGCGCAGCAACTCTCCAGTGCCTATTATCGAGGAACTTATGAACCATTCTCATCGTTTTATGGCGCTTGGCGCCGCAGCCATTTCAGCCCTTGCCTTTGCCTCATGCGGCGGCGTATCCGACAGCGACGTAGCCTCGATCGACGGAACGACGATCTCGAAGACAACCTTTGACCGCTGGGTCACGGTGGCCGCCAGCGCTTCGCAGGATCCAACCGCCAAGGGTGCAGGCGCTCCCGACCCACCCAACTACGTCAAGTGCATCGCCGCCAAGAAGGCCGCGGCGCCGGAGCCGGTGAAGGGTCAGCCCGACCCGACCGACGCCGAGTTCAAGAAGCAGTGCGCCGATCAGTTCACGCAGCTGAAGGATCAGGTAATGACCTTCCTGATCCGTTCGACTTGGCTTGAGCTGCAGGCCGACGAAGTTGGCATCGACATCTCCGACGCCAAGGTTCAGGCTGAGTTTGACAAGGCACGCAAGCAAGCCTTCCCGACTGCCAAGCAGTACGCAGACTTCCTCAAGAGCTCAGGCCAGACCGAGGCCGACCTGCTCTTCCGCCAGCGCTCGCAGATGCTTGAAAAGGCGATCACCGAGCAGGTCCAGAAGGCCTCGAAGACGGTCACGCCGGAGGAGATCTCGGCCTACTACACGAAGAACCAGGCTCAGTTCACGCAGCCGGCAACGCGCGACTTGAACGTGATCCTGACCAAGACCGAAGCCGAAGCCAACAAGGCGAAGGCTGCTCTTGAGGGCGGAGAGTCATTCGCTTCCGTGGCCAACAAGTACTCAATCGACGCTACCTCGAAGAAGGTTGGCGGCAAGCTTCCAGCCGTCGCTCAGGGATCACAGGAAGGCGCGTTCGACAAGGCAATCTTCAGTGCGCCGCTGGACAAGGTCGCTGGCCCGATCAAGACGAGCCTCGGTTACTACGTCTTCGAAGTCACGAAGGAGACGCCGAAGAAGGTTCAGACCGAAGCGCAGGCTCAGAAGGCGATCAAGCAGATTGTCATCTCCGAGAAGGCCCAGAAGTCGCTAGCCGCCTTTGGCAAGTCGTACCAGACTCGTTGGAAGGCGCTGACCGAGTGTCAGACCGGCTACATCGTCGCCGACTGCAACAACTACAAGGCGCCGAAGACTCCGGCCGCTACACCGGGCCAGCCTCCAGCGCCTACCGCTCCGCCATCCGGCGGCTGATCTTCCGGGCGCCGGCGGGCTCCATGGCGTTAGCGTTGGCGCTGTGAGCCGCGACCAAATCGAAGCTTCGCTCGGCCGTCTCGATCAGCTGACGCGCCAACTGCGGCTCGAGTGTCCGTGGGATCGTGAGCAGACCGAGCGAACAATCGTCCCGCACACCGTTGAGGAGGCTTACGAGCTGGCCGACGCGGCCAACTCGGGCGATGACGCAGCGATCGTCGACGAGCTCGGCGATGTTCTGTTCCAGGTCTACTTCCTTTCCCTGCTGCTCGAAGAGCGCGGCGTAAGCGACCTCGGCGAGGTCGCCGATCACTGCCGCGAAAAGCTGATCCGGCGCCACCCGCACATCTTCGGTGAGGTTGAGGTCGAGGACAGCGGCGAGGTTCTGCGCAACTGGGACCAGATTAAGCGCAGCGAACCCGGGCGCGGCGAGACGATCTTCGGTTCGCTTCCGGAAAACCTGCCGGCTCCGCTCGACGCCCGCCGCGTTCAGCGCCGCGCAGCCTCGAGTGGTTTTGACCCCTTGGATACCGGTGAGGCGATAGCGGCACTGGGAGATCAAGTTGAGGCGGTAGGCCGGCTCGGTCAGCCAGACGCCGGCGACGAACGAAGCTTCGAACAGGTTGGCGACCTGCTTTTCGCCGCCGTCAATGTTGCGCGGCGACTGAAGGTCGACCCTGAGCTCTCGCTGAGGGCATCAACTGCGCGCTTCCGCGGCCGGCTCGAAGCGGCTGAAGAGATCGCCCGCAACGCAGGGCTCAGCTGGAATGAATTAGATATAGACCAACAGCTCGAGCTTTACGCGCGGGCGCGAATGGCAGAGGACTAATGACCAAGATCAGCAGCGTTCATGCCCGCCAAATTCTCGACAGCCGCGGAAACCCAACCGTTGAAGTCGATGTAACGCTCGAAAGTGGCGCGCGCGGCCGCGCGGCCGTCCCCTCCGGCGCCTCAACCGGCGAGTTCGAAGCAACCGAGCTTCGTGATGGCGGTTCCCGGTGGGGTGGTAAGGGCGTCACGCAGGCTGTCGCCAACGTCAACGGCGAGCTCGCCGCTGCTGCGATTGGCCTTGACGCCTCCGACCAGCGCGCGCTCGACGATGCGCTAATCGCGCTCGACGGCACCGCGAACAAGTCGCGGCTCGGCGCCAATGCGATCCTCGGCGTCTCGCTCGCCTGCGCCCACGCGGCTGCCGCCGACGCCGGTCAGCCACTCTGGCGCTACCTCGGCGGCGCCGACGCGAACGTCCTCCCGGTGCCGATGATGAACGTCCTCAACGGCGGCGCCCACGCCGACAACCGCGTCGATTTCCAAGAGTTCATGATCGTTCCCTGCGGGGCAGCATCGTTTGGCGAAGCGCTGCGCGTTGGAGCTGAGGTTTTCCACGCCCTGAAGTCAACGCTGAAGGGGCGCGGGCTGAACACGGCCGGTGGCGACGAGGGTGGCTTCGCCCCTGACCTCGGTTCCAACGAAGAGGCTCTGCAAGTATTGGTCGAAGGCATTGAAGCGGCCGGCTATCGCCCCGGCGAGGACGTCGGCATTGCGCTCGACCCGGCGACCAGCGAGATCTTCGAGGGCGGCAGTTACTCGCTCGCGCACGAGGGCCGCGTTCTCAGCTCAGCCGAGATGGCCGATTATTGGGCCCAGATGGCTTCGAGCTACCCAATCCTTTCGATTGAAGATGGGATGGACGAGGAGGACTGGGAGGGCTGGAAGCTGCTGACCGAAAAGATCGGAGCAAGCGTTCAGCTGGTCGGCGACGACCTGTTTGTCACCAACACCGAGCGGCTCGGCCGTGGAATCGAGCTGGGGGTTGGAAATTCAATCCTGATCAAGGTCAACCAGATTGGAACTTTGACCGAAACGCTTGATGCAATCACGATGGCCCGTGAAGCCGGTTACAGCGCCGTGATGTCGCATCGTTCTGGTGAGACCGAAGACACAACGATCGCCGACCTCGCCGTAGCGACCGGATGCGGCCAGATCAAGACCGGTGCACCTTCGAGGTCCGATCGGGTCGCGAAGTACAACCAGCTGCTGCGAATCGAAGAGGCGCTCGGTGGCAGCGCCGTTTACCCGGGCCGCTCGGTCTTCCGCAGCTAGCAGCAGCGCACGGTTTCAATCGAGCAAAATTGCTGGGAAGGAGTTCGGATCGCGGCCGCGAACGTGCGCTTATGACTACTCGCAGCGCAACCGCCCGACAGCGCCCTGATCACCGCCAGCTGCTGCCGCGGCCGCGGCTGATTGAAGGCCGGCCGTCGGGCGCGAGTGGCATCCGCTGGGATCGGATTGGTCGCTTTGTCGTGCTTGGCGTCTGTTTGCTGGTCGTACTGCTTTACGCGCGACCGCTGGCAGCGATCTGGTCGGCGCGGGGCGAGGCGGCCACGCGCAAAACTGAGCTGACCAAGCTTCAGCGCGAGAACGCCGCGCTGACAGGCCGAGTTGAGGCGCTAAAGAATCCTGCTGCGCTCGAGCGCGAAGCAAGAAGCCTCGGGATGGTCAAGCCCGGCGAGAAGGCTTACGTAATCAAGGGTCTGCCGGACAGTCCTTAACGCAGCGGCGCTACGCTGCGCCGCGTGTCGTTTGAAACCGCGATCGAGCAATGGCGCGAAGGCGAGCGGGTTTTGGCCGCTGCGCCTGAGCAGGAACAGCCTGCGCTGCTGCGCGTAGAGGAGGCACTCGTCGCTGAACTGCGGCGTAGGCTCGGCGGCGCCTTCACCGTCGATGAGCTTGTCGAGTTCTATGAGCAGGACAGCTCTTGGTGCATGGAGCTTGCGCTGCGCCTTGAGCCGGAGCTGCCAAGCGCCTGGGATGCGCGGATCGCGGATGCGGCCTACGCCCGCTACGTGCGCGGCGCAGTCGATTTTGCCGGTGGTCGGCGCCTCGAGCAGAAGCCTTAGCGCTCGATCAGTCGTCGTCGGCGCGGCGGATAACAATCCGGTCGGCCTCAACGGTCACCGTGACTGCCCGCTTGCCGGCCCAATGTTCGGCGTATACAGCGTTTTCGGCGATTGCCGGGTCGAGCCAGAGCCCGTAACCCTCTTCGCCGTGATCAAAGCTTCCCTCAAGCGCCTTCGCTCCACTGCGGCGGCCGCGGCCACCGCGGCGCCCACGGCGCGAGCGCCCCGCGCCGTCACCATTGTTGCCGCCTTCGTCTTCGTCCGAATCCGCGTCTTCGGGATCCTCTTCGCCGGCGGCGATCCGTTCGGCGCGCAGGCGCGCCTCTTCTTCTGCAGCCTTTGCCTGCTCCGCCTCTTCGATCTCGAGCGCTGCGGCGACCTGAGCGTCATCGGCGGCGCGCAGATCTACTACCTCATCGAAGCCGGCGACAGCCGACTCGGAGCTCGTTAGTTCGAACTCCTGCTTAAAGGTTTCGAGCTGCGCAACAGGCACCTCAAGTTGGTGAGCAATCCAAGCATCTGTGCGGCCTTGGCCGACCCATACGCGGATTTGGTTGAGTTGTGGTTTCAAAGATTTTCTAGCCATTAGGAGCCTGACCCTATCGGAGCGGAGAGGCTGAGCGTCGCCCGGCGTCGCCGATCGCGGGTCGAAACTCGAACTTGCGGTGAGGCAGGCGGCGCTGGTAGATTCGCGAAACGGCGAGAAGGATTACGTGAGGAGAGCTGGCGATGTTGGTCTTGTCGAGAAAAACGAATCAGAGCATC
>CAJBIG010000016.1 GCA_903953065.1 uncultured Solirubrobacterales bacterium | reverse complement strand
TGCCACTCTGCGCTTCGACGACATCGCCCATAATGTCAGCACGTTTCAAGTTGTCCCCGCGGAACACAACCGCCGGGCCTAATGTGGACGCCGTGCTTGCCGAGTTCGCGATCACCGCCGCGGGTAGAGTGCGGACCAAGCACCGGATCAATTTCGTCGCGATCGGTGGCAGGTAGTCAATCGCGAGGCGATCGCGCAGGTGCCAAACCGACGGGACGCCGGCCAGCCTGGCAGCGGTGCAGCCGTAAACGCCGGCCTTAAGTGAGTTGGTGTGGACGAGAGCTGGCCTCAGCCTCCGCAGATACCGCGCCAGCCGCAGCGTGTAGGCGGCAGTCGAGAGGGCGGCCGAAAGTGGGATGCGGCTAGGCGTGACGTCGGCTTTGCGAAGCGAGCCGGCTGAACTGCTCAGTGGCAGCACCTCGCAGGAGACGCCGGCCTCGGCGAGGCGGCCCGCGAGCGGCCCATCCGTGCCAAGGATTACGTGGGGCTGGGTCTGTTCCAAGTGAGGCAGCAGCCGCAGAAGCGCGAGCTCGCCGCCCGAGAGCTCGGCGATGTGGTCAAGGTAGACGACCTTGCGCCGCGGATCCGCTCGTCGCTGCAGTAGCCGATCGTAGAGTTTGAGGTGGCGCGCCGCCACGTCAGCCCATCCGAAACGCTCGGCGAATTTAAGCGTTTCGCTGCGGCTCGGCAGCTCACGGCCCAGCGCCGCTCGCAGGAGCCGCTCACTTAGCGCGCCAGCATCGTTTGGCGGAACGATCAGTGAGCGGTCAAGGCTGCCGATGGCCTCCGGAAGCCCGCCGACGTCGGTGACGATGCTTGGCGTTCCGCACGATGCTGCTTCGGCGACAATCAATCCAAAGCCCTCGTGAACGAGGGTAGGAACTACACCAACATCGGCGGCGCGGTAAAGATCAACGAGAGCTTTGTCACTGATCTGCCCGAGCAATTGGACCGAGTCGCCGATGCCAAGCGCCCTGATCTGCTCGGCGAGCTCGTCGCGCAGCGGCCCTTCGCCAGCGATCAAGAGCCGCGCACCTTGCGGAATCTGCGCTACTGAGGCTGCCCACGCTGTGAGCAGCGTGTCGAGGCCCATCCGTGGCACAAGGCGGCGAATGCAGACGGCAACGAAGGCGTCAGCCGAGCCCTCGAGGCCCAGTTGTTGGCGTGCCTCTAGGCGATCACCGGGTGCGAAGCGCGACTGGTCAACGCCGGGAGCGATCACCTCAACCTTCCAAGGCGAAATTCGGTAGCGCTCAACCGCTATCCGCTTGAAGGCGTAGCTGAGAACGATCACGCAGTCGGCGCGGCGGTAGACCTGCCGCTCGAGCGCTCGCCGGGCCCAGTGGCGCCAAGCCGAACTGTCGCCCTGCGCGAGATTCTCGTCGGCCCAAGGGCCTTGGAAGTGAACGACGCGAACCTTGCCGCCTAGGCCGCCGATTAGCCACGGGATGAGTGCGTAGAGCGCGAAGTGCGCGTCGATCACCGCGGCGCCTCCGGTTAGTTTGCGGGCGGCGCGGGCGAAGCGCAGCAGCCGCAGCGGCAGTGGCCGCGAGTGGCCGCTTACGGCCGTTACGTTTGACGGGGCATCGGCTGCCGGGCCGATCACCAGCCCCGCTGTGGAGCTTTGCGGCAAGGCCTCGAGCAGGCCGCGGTAGTAGCGGTCAAGCCCGCCTACCTGGTCGGGGAACCATCCCATCCCGAGCATGCAGAGCGGCGGCGGAGCTGTTGCCTGCTTGGGCTCGCTCATCTCAGCGGCCACGTCGCGCCGCGTCAATGGTCGAAACCAGTTGGCGGCGGAATGTAGCCGCGGAGAAGCGTTCTGCGAGCGCTGCGAGCTGCTGCGGGTCGGCCTCAAGATCGTCGCAGCGGCGAATCGCGTCGACCACGACCTCCGGCCGGTAAGAGTCGAAGAAAGTTCCCGAAACCCCATCGGTCACGGTCTCCAGCGCACCGCCGGCGGCGAACGCAACGACCGGTTTGCCTGCTGCCTGGGCTTCGACCGGTGTGATGCCGAAGTCCTCGCAGCCGGCGATGCAGAGCGCGCGGCAATCTTCGATCAGCTCCGTTACAGCGACGTCATCGGCGCTGCCGTGGAAGACGACATGCGGCCCGGCGAGCGCCTTGAGGCGCCCCAGCTCTGGCCCGCTTCCGATTACGTCGAGGCCGATTCCCGCCTCGCTTGCCGCGCGAACAATCACATCAACGCGTTTGTAATCGAGCAGCCTTGAGACGACGAGGAGCCGCTCGCCGCGCGGCCGCGGCGTAAAGCGGCTCACGTCAACCGGTGGGTAGACGACGGGGGCAGCGATGCCATACACGCGGGCGATGCGCCGACGCACCCAGTCACTGATCGCGATGTAGAGATCGGCTTTTCGAGCCTTGGCCTGATCCCATTGCCTGTAGGGCGCCAACGTCCGGGCGGCGAGGTCTCCGGCGCGGCCGCTCTGAGCGCGCTGATCGGTGTAGAGCCAGCGCGCAGGCGAGTAGCAGTAGACGGCATGAAAGCTGCTTGGCGTCGTCCTGACCGCGTGAGCCCAGCCGCTGGAGCTGGAGATAACAACCTCGGCGTCGAGCTGGCCGAAGCTGCGAAAAGCCGGCGGGTAGAGGGGGAACAGCCGGCGGAAGTGCCGGTCAACCGGCAGCAGCTGCAGCGGGCTGGTGCGGACCTCGTGATGCAGGAACGCATCCCAGGTCGATTGTGGCCTGTAGATCGAGGTGTAGAGAGGCGCATTCGGGAACATCGACGCGATCTCGGCTACGACGCGCTCCGCTCCGCCTCTTTGGTTGAGGTAGTCGTGGACGAGGGCCACGTCACTCGATGTTGTCAGCCGATTGGGTGCGAACGATGGATCCGCTGCGCGCACGCGGTCTGTTCGCCCCGCGCCTTCTAAAGCCACGCCGTCAGTCACGAATGGGCCGTAATTGTGAAGATCAACCTTCGCGCCCGTGTTGTCACTACGGCGCACTTTAGTATGAAGTCAAACTCTCTGCTCTGAGCATATGTACGTACGTACGTAAATATGCTCATTGGAAAAGTCGCGGCTGGTCGTAGTCTGATATTTAGTGGACTCAAGTAACGAAATTGCGCTTGCCCCGGAGGCGGGCGACGCGCTGATTGTCGTCGGCCTCGCTCCATCTACCCCGCAAGTAAGCAAACCCGTACGCAAACGTCGCGGGGAGGCTCGACTGCAGGCAAAGGCAGCGCAGTATCTCGCCGCCACGGACGTGCTGAGCGTCTCAATTGCACTCATTCTGCTGTTGGGTGTGCCTGGCCGGGGGGAGGTTAGGTATTCGGCGCTGCTTGCAGTGCCGCTGACTGTTATCGCCGCGAAGATGTTTGGGCTTTATGACCGAGAGCAGCTAATGATCAGGAAGTCGACCTTCCAGGAGCTCCCGCGTTTGGCGGCTCTTGGAATCACGGTCGTCCTGGGAATCTGGCTGGCTGACGACATCTTTTTCGTCAACCCTGCGAGCCGGACGGAGGCGGTGCTCGCTGCCATCCTCACCATTGGCATTGTTGCTCTCGGACGCGTGCTCGTTCGTGCTCTCGTCCGCTTGGTCGCTGCGCCTGAAGTCTGCATCTTGCTGGTGGCCGACTCGGATGAACGGCGGATCAGGGGGATCCTCACAGGCGCTCGTGAGCTGGCCGTGATGGGCGAATTGGAGACCGCGCGGATTCGCCTTGCTGTTGATTCCGCCGAAGGGACGCTGGCGCTCCCTCTGCTGGTCGAGGAGTTTGGGATTGGCCGTGCGATCATCGACCCAGCCACGTGCGCCGATCAGGAAGAAGCGCTTGACCTCATGCGCGAGCTGGGATCCTGCGGAGTGCGCTCAAGCATCATTCCGTCGACGTTCGGCGTCGTTGAGGCGAACGTGGTCGCGGACGACGTATACGGCGCCACGCTCTACGGCGTCGCCGACTTTGGCCTCTCACGCTCATCACGGGCGATGAAGCGACTATTCGATCTGACTGCCGCTTCGATGCTCGTCCTGCTGCTGATGCCCGTCTGGCTCATCATCGCCCTCCTGATCAAGCTCGGCTCGGAGGGCCCCGTGTTCTTCCGCCAAAGAAGGGTCGGGATGAGAGGGAAAAAATTTACGATGATCAAATTCCGCACGATGGTGAGGGATGCGGACTCGATGAAGTCGGGCCTCAAGACATCGGACGAACACGCCGGCCTCTTTAAGATCGCCGATGACCCCCGAATAACGCGCGTCGGGCATTATCTGCGCAAGTATTCCGTCGATGAGGTGCCCCAGCTCTTGAACGTCTTGCTGGGAGAGATGAGCATGGTTGGCCCGCGGCCGCTGATCGTTGACGAGGACGCCAAGATCAATGGTCGCTTCCGTGACAGGTTGGAGATCTGCCCAGGCATGACGGGCCCCTGGCAGGTGGCGAGCGCGGTCCGTCTCCCTCTTTCCGAAATGGTGAAGCTCGACTACGCGTACATTTCGGCTTGGACGCTTTGGGGTGACATGACGATTCTTTCCAAGACGCTCCGGTTTGTGGTCCGAGGCTCTGGCGTTTAGCGGCGCGGCGTGCCCCCGCTAACTGTCACAATCGGTGGCAGTTAACTAAAAAGGTAATGAAAGCCGCGGTGCCTGCGCCCCGCCCGGGTAATCAAATGATCGAAACGTCTGGAAGGGTCGGATTTATTGCGAAGGGTCTTGTCGCATTGACGGCGGCGTTCGTTGTTTGTGCTTGCTTTCAGAGCGCCTCGGCCAGCGCCATGCCGGCGACCTTCCGCCTTGGCTTCTCGGATGGCCTATTCACGTCGCCAGAGCCATCATCGAGCCTCGCTCTTGCTCGGCAGGCTGGGGGGCGGATCGTGCGGCTGGAAGCCGGGTGGAGCGGGATCGCGCGAACCAAGCCCGCTGATCAGCGAAACCCGGCCGATCCCGCCTACAGCTTCAGCGCCCTTGATCGGTCTGTGATCACCGCCGTGAAGGAAGGGCTCGAGCCGCTTCTGCTCGCAAACGCCGCGCCGGCCTGGGCTCAGGAGCCCGGAATCGAAAAAGCGCCTTTCCAAACCCGCACCGGCGCTTGGAAGCCTGACGCCGCCGCGTTCGGTGATTTTGGGCGCGCGTTGGCAACGCGGTATTCGGGAAGTTTCACCCCCGCCGGCAGCAGCGGCCCGCTGCCCCGCGTGCGCACGTTCCAAGCTTGGAACGAACCGAACCTCAATCTCTACCTGTCGCCCCAATGGGAGCCTGATGGAGCCAAGTGGCGTGCGTTCGCTCCCGTGCGCTACCGGAGCATGCTGAACGCATTCACGAAGGCTGTTAAGGCGGTTCGGCGCGACAACATGGTTGTTACGGCAGGCACGTCACCGTACGGGGAGGATGTTGGTAGTTGGCGTCGCCGTCCGCTCGCTTTCTGGCGTGACGTCCTTTGCGTGCAGCGGCGCTGCTCGAACCCGGCGAACTTTGACGCGCTCTCAAGCCACCCCTACGTCAGCAGCCGCGAGGGCCCATTGGTTGACTCCTTCAACCACGATGACCTGCCTGTGCTGGGTATGAAGCGCCTCGCTTCACTTCTTCGGACGGCAGAGAACCTGCGCCGCGTTGCTGGCCCAAAGCGTCACCGTCTGTGGGCGACTGAACTCGGCTACGAAACCAACCCCCCGGACCCTGATGGCGTATCACTTGGAGACCAGTCACGGTTCCTCACGGTTTCGCTGTTCCTGCTCTGGAAAGCGGGTGTCGACACGATGATCTGGAACCAGCTCCTCGATCAAGCGGCCGGGGGGGATATTGCGGCGACGATTCAGTCAGGATTGTTCTTCAGCTCCGGGGAGCCGAAACCGGCCTCGAAGTCGTTCGCCTTCCCGTTTACGACCGACCCTGCGAATCGTCGCAGCTACTGGGGGATCGCTCCAAAGCGTGGTGAGGTCTTTGTTCAGAGGCTCAGCAGGGGTCGGTGGATCGCTGTAGCCCGAACAGTGACCAATGCCAACCGAATCTTTCGCGGGACTGCTCCGATCCCACGAAACTCAGTACTGCGAGCTGTTCAGAAGGGCGTCACAAGCCCGCTGTGGCGCGCCGGTTGAGCTCAAATCGTTGCCGCCGCACTGCTTGTAAGCCCTCGCCCCCCGTCGCCGTGCGATAATGATCCACTTCGGGGCGTGGCGCAGCCTGGTAGCGCGCACCGTTCGGGTCGGTGAGGTCGGAGGTTCAAATCCTCTCGCCCCGATTAGTGGTAGATCAAAGAAACTCAAACGCAGGCGCATACGCTGAACTGCCGCCGCGTGCCTGCCGCATTTGGTAACTTCGCGCAATGCTTAACTCATTCTCCGCAAGAAGGTTCAAAACTGTTTCGGTCCTCGCACTCGCGCTACTGGGAATCGCCCTAGTCCCAGGCGCCGCATCGGCCGCCAGCGCCAGCAAGGCGACAAAGTGGGTCCACATGAAGGGCATCGTGGCCGAGGTCGGCGTGCCGCTAAAGAAGCTCGTTGGCGTCAAGGTTGGCGTCGTCGAGAACAGCAAGTGGAAGACGACAGTCAAAGCCAATGGCAGCTACGACCTCAAGGTGCCGGCACAGACCACGGTGACGCGGTACTTCGACCTTGGTGATCACCTTCGCATCTACACGCCGACGGTCAAGACGACCAAGACCGGCTTGCCGCGCTGGTCGAGTTTGAACGTCGCTCTGCCGAGCCTCGCGCTCGCGCGAGAGCTCGCCAACCTGGTCAAGATTGATATCGCCGACGGCAAGGACGCTCCGCAGGATTGCGTTGTCGTGTCGCTGACGGCGATCAAGGCGTTCGAGAAGATGACGTTTGCTCAGGTGGTCGCGCGCAACAACCTTGTCGGCGTCCCGGGGGCGAAGCCCACGATCAGTCCTGCCAAGGGGATCAACCCGCTCTTCATTGGCGGAAACCTGATGCCTGCTCCAGCCCAAACGACGACGGGCACGTCTGGCCTCGCAATCTACATCGGCGTCACGCCGGGCACATACAAGTTCTCGGCCACCAAAGCCGGCAACAAGTTCTCGACGATGACGGCGGTCTGCAAGCCAGGCCGCGTGATTTTCGGCGAGGTCGGCCAGCTCTAACCAGACTGTCGGTCAAGCGTTCATCTGCGCCGACGCGCAGCTGAACGCTTGCCTTGCCCTGGCCGCCACCGAGGAAGCGCCAGCTGGCGCGTCGGCGGCCAATCTGGTCGAATGGCGGCTATGAGTGTGATCTCGCCCGACCTCCGCAAGCACTGGCGCCTCAGTGGCAGCCAGGTGGTCGTCGCGATCGCGCTGATGATCGGGATCGGCCTCGTCTTTTATTCATACGTTTCGCTCAACGAGCCACCACCGCCGAGCCGCTGGCCTGAGTACTTCGCGTGGAACCCTGCAACGCAGTCGTTGGCGCAGCCCTCGAGTGGGGCGGGCGCGTACCAGTCGTTCGTGCTGAAGAGCTGGCTTGACGAGCAAGTCCCGTTCGTGCCGCTGCTCTCGATTCCCTACCTCTCGTTCCTACTGTTGGCGCCGATCG
>CAJBIG010000015.1 GCA_903953065.1 uncultured Solirubrobacterales bacterium | reverse complement strand
GGAAAGGGGAATAGTCGCTGCGTGAGTTTCCGGCCTCGCCGTTGATCGCCGATGTGAAGAGCTCAAAGACCGGTGAGGTCTTGGTCGGGCCGAAGAGTGAAACCTCCACGGCCGGCAGTCCGCCGCCGAGCTGCGCGTAGCTGCTGACCTCTGAGTCGCGTTGCCAGAGCTTCGTCAGCTGAGAAGTTTTCAAGCAGCCGATCGCCAGCGCCTTGTTAGCAACGACGACCGCAGCCTCGTAAGCGATCAAGATCCGGTGCGGCGTAATCCCATTCTTGCGGCAGAGCGGCGCCTCGGAGCTTGTGTTGATCGGGCGCGAAACTGCGGCAACATCGATCTCGCCGCTACAGAGCTTTGCGAACGCGGCGCTGTTGCCGCTGACCGTCAGCGGTGTGTTGGTGTCGCCCGTGAGCTCCATGAACGAGCGCTTGGCGCGCAGGTTAAACGCGGCCATCGCGGCGCTGCCGTCGATAGCGACACGGCCGGTGACGACCTTCGTGCGCTGCTTCGTTGGGTAACCACAGGCACCCAAAGTGACTAGCAGGGCACCACAGATAACGCCGCCGATCAACCGCTTAACCACAAACACTCCTTAATCGCTCTGTTGGCGAAGAGTATTGGAGCTGCGGCGGACCGCGCCTAAAGCGCCGACTGGGCTGCGTCGCCGCGGCCAGAAGATTCGAACGCCGGCGAGAAGCGATAGCCGAAGCCGACGTGGGTATGAATGAACGACCAGGTCGGGAGTGCCTGCGAAAGTTTGACCCGCAGTCGCCGCACGTAAACGTCGACGGTGCGGTCGCCCTGGCGCAGCGGCTCACCCCAGACGGCCTCGTAGAGCTCTTCACGGCGGACGATCCGACCATCGTTGCGGGCCAGCTCAACGAGCAGGCCAAACTCGCGGACTGAGAGATGAAGTGCAACGCCGGAAGCGGAGGCAAGGCCCTCATCTGGCCGCAGCTCGAGCGGACCGAAGCCGAAGGCGCTCGGAAGATCGCTCGGGTCGGCAGCTTCTACTGGACGCAGAGTCACGCCCATCATTCTGGTTGGCGCGCACCCTCGACTCATTACCGGGAAGTGAAATCCCTGTGAACGAGTGGTGAAGAAAGGCCTGCTCGGCGCAGCCATCCTGGCGAAGGCGCTACCTTGCCGCCGATGGCCCTGCGAAGCGGATCAAGCGAAGAAGCGGTACTCACCCTGCTCGAAGAGTCGGGCCGCAACATCGAGCGAACGGCGATGGTGCTGCGCGACCTGATCGCCGACTACCCGCTCCACTCCGAGTTGGCGCGCGAACTCGTCGTGCTCGAACACGAAGGCGATCGGATCACGCACGATCTGATTGTGCAACTTGGCAGCCAAAAGAAGACGGCCGTGGTGACGGCCGAGGACGGCTACGCGCTGGCTACGACGCTTGACGACATCGTCGACTACGCCGAGCAGACCGGCGACATGCTCGGCGTCTACGGCGTCGAAGCGCCGATGGAGCAGGCCGTGCAGATGGCCGAGGTACTGGTCGGCGCCGCCGAGCAGGTTGCGGTGGCGCTGCGCTCACTGCGCTCGGGGAACGACATAAACCCCGCGCTCGTTGAGATTCACCGGCTTGAGAATGAAGGCGACACGCTCCACCGCGAAGCGCTCGCCGCTCTCTTCACCGGCGGAATCGACCCAATGGTCGTGATCCGCTGGAAGGACATTTTCAGCTGGATTGAAGGCAGCATCGATTCGTGTGAGCAGGTAGCGCACCGGCTTGAGGGAATCATGCTGCGCGCAGGCCGTGGCTAAGGCCGCCAACCGCGAGCCTTCGAAGTCAGCAAAGAAAACAAGTTGTTCACAGCAACTGCGTGCTTTCCGGCCCCGATTGCCGTATAACTAGAGCTAGTGAGACGCTCGAAAAACGCAGCGACGGTGTCGGCGGCCGCAATAGCGGTGGCCGCGGCGATCGCCGGGCCAGCAGGCGCGGCCGACAGCGAGGCGTCTGCCGAGACGACGCCGACGGCGCCTACAGCGACAACACCGACCACAACGCCAACCACGACGACTCCCGGCGACCTTGGAACAATCCCCGGCACGGTCGAGGTCACGAAGCCACCTAAGGCGAAGAGTCCGAAGCAGACTGCGGCCGAGAAGCGCCGTGAGGCGGCGCGGCTCTTCCTGATTGAACGACGCAAGGCAAGCCAGCGACTCAACGAGCAGACCAAGCTCGACATTGCATCCTCGCCATTTGCAGGGCTCGACTCACCGCTGATGGCGGCACCGCTGGGAACCGTCTCCAACGCCGTTCTTGACAGCCTGCGAATCCCTCCGTTTCTGCTCCCGATTTACCAGGCAGCCGGCGTTGAATACGGCGTCCGTTGGGAGATTCTCGCCGCGATCAACGAGATCGAAACCGATTACGGCCGCAACCTCTCAATCTCAAGCGCCGGCGCGATGGGCTGGATGCAGTTCATGCCAGGAACTTGGGAGAGCTACGGGGTTGACGCCAACCACGACGGCGTCAAGGATCCCAACAACCCTGTCGACGCGATCTTCGCCGCCGCCCGCTACCTCAAGGCCTCAGGCGCCGACAGCAACATTGAGAAGGCGATCTTCGCCTACAACCACGCTGACTGGTACGTCGCTGATGTGCTGAAGCGAGCGAAGTCTCTCGCCGCGCTTCCTGCCGACTTGATCAGCGCGCTGAGCGGGCTCACGATGGGCCGCTCGCCGATCACCGGCGCCAGCAGCTACTCGAAGGGTTCAGCCAAGGGGATCTCGATCTACGGCCAGAGCGGCGCGGCTGCTGTCGCCGTGCAAGACGGTGAGGTCGTCCGGATCGGCCGCTCGAAGCGGCTCGGCAACTTCATTGAGATGCGCGACGTTTACGGCAACGTCTACACATACGGCCAGCTCGATTCGGTCGCAGCTCAGCACGTAGTGCCGCGCCCCGACACAAGCGCCGTAAAGGTGATCAACGACGAGGCGCCGTCCTCCTCCGCTCCTTCGGTCTCGGCCAGCGAAAGCGCCGCTCCAAGAGCAGCCGCTTCAGGCAAGGAACGGCTATTCGCCGAGCCTCAGCGTCCAGCTTCCTACAGCGCCGGC
>CAJBIG010000014.1 GCA_903953065.1 uncultured Solirubrobacterales bacterium | reverse complement strand
GACAACCACCTCGGCGGCGACAACTTCGACAAAGCGATCGTCGATTGGCTCGCTTCGGAATTCAAGAAGGAGCAGGCAATCGACTTGCAGGCCGACCCGATGGCGCTTCAGCGGCTCTACGAGGCTGCGGAGAAGGCCAAGATTGAGCTGTCGACCGCTCAGGAGACGCAGATCAACCTGCCCTTCATCACGGCCGACGCCAACGGGCCAAAGCATCTCGACACGCGCCTCACGCGCTCGAAGCTCTCTGAGCTGACCGGCGATCTGCTCGAGCGGATCGTGGCGCCTGTTCGCCAGGCACTCGATGACGCCAAGGACAAGGGCGCAAGCGATGTTGACCACGTCGTCCTCGTCGGCGGTATGTCGCGGATGCCAGCCGTTCAGGAGAAGGTCAAGGAGCTGACCGGCAAAGATCCGCATCGCGGCGTTAACCCCGATGAGGTCGTCGCGATCGGCGCCGGCATTCAGGCCGGCGTGCTGGCAGGTGACGTCAAGGACGTTCTGCTGCTCGACGTAACACCGCTGACGCTTGGCATTGAGACCAAGGGCGGAGTGATGACGAAGTTGATCGAGCGCAACACGACGATCCCGACGAAGAAGTCGGAGGTCTTCTCGACCGCCGAGGACAACCAGCCTTCGGTTGAGATTCACGTGCTCCAGGGTGAGCGCGAGATGGCCTCCGGCAACAAGTCGCTCGGCAAGTTCCAGCTAACCGGAATTCCACCGGCGCCGCGGGGTATTCCGCAGGTCGAAGTTGCATTCGACATCGACGCCAACGGCATCGTCAACGTCTCCGCGAAGGATCTCGGCACCGGCAAGGAGCAGAAGATTGAGATCCAGTCCGGCAGCGGCCTCTCCGAAGAGGAGATCAAGCAGATGGTCGGCGACGCTGAGACGCACGCCGAGGACGACCGAATCGCCCGTGAGCTGGCCGAGGCCCGCAACAACGGCGAGAACGCCGCCTACCAGTCGGAGCGTCAGCTAAAGGAGATGGAAGAGCAGGTCGACGAGGCCGCCAAGGGCGAAATCGAAGGCTTGATCAAGGAGCTGCGCGAGCTGCTCGAGAGTGACGACGCCGCGGCGATCAACGCCAAGGCCGAGGAACTCCAGGCGGCCTTCCACAAGGTTTCCGAAGCGATGTATGAGGCCGCGGCAGCGGAGTCCGCCGCCAGCGGCGACGGCGCCGCATCGGCCGAAGCCGGCGAGCCTGAAGAAGAGGTTGTCGACGCCGAGGTCGTAGAAGAGGAGAAGTAATGCAGAGCGGACCGGAGCCGACGGTGCCTGAAGAGGCGCCGTCGGAGGCCGAGCTGGTTGACGCCGAAGCCCAGGCTGAGGTTGTCGAAGGCGACGCCGTAACAAGTGAAGAGGCTGCCGTCGAGGAAGCGCCTGCCGCCGAAGCTGAACCCGATTACAAGGACCAGTGGATGCGCTCGGTCGCCGAGCTCGACAACGTGCGCAAGCGCGCTCGCCGCGACGCTGCTCAATCCGAGCAGCGCGGCGTTGCGCGGCTGGCGCGTGAGCTCCTTCCAGCGCTCGACAATCTCGACCGCGCGATCAAGGCCGCCGAAGCCCACCCGGAGAGCTCCAACCCGGAGCTGATCGGCGGCATCGAGTTGGTGCAGCAGGAGCTGCTGGCAGCGTTCGGCCGCGTCGGGATTACTCGCGACGCGGCGCTCGGCGAAGCTTTCAACCCGCACCAGCACGAGGCTGTTGCCCAGCAGCCGGCCGAAGGGCAGGCGGCGGGCACCGTGATCGAGGTTTACGAACACGGCTACCTGCTCGGAGACGAGGTCCTGCGCGCGGCCAAGGTCGTCGTAGCCGCCTAAGGCCAAAGCGATGGCACAGCCCGATCTCTACAAAGTTCTCGGCGTCGATAAGAAGACGTCGGCCGCCGACATCAAGAAGGCTTACCGCAAGCTCGCGCGAGAGAATCACCCGGATCAAAACCCCGGCGACGAGGCTGCCGAAGAGCGCTTCAAGCAGGTATCGGCGGCGTACGACATTCTCGGCGATCCCGAGAAGCGCAAGCAGTACGACAGCGGCGGGATGTTCAGCGGCGGCGGTGGCGGTGGCCCGGGCGGCGTTCCGTTCGATCCCTCAAACTTGGGCGACATCTTCTCGAGCTTCTTTGGCGGCGAGCAGCAGCCCGGCCGTGCCGGCCGTCCGCGTCCGGCACGCGGCCGTGATCTTGAGACCGAAGTGCGGCTCAGCTTCGACCAGTCTTTGGCCGGAATTCAGGTTCCGGTGACGCTCTCGATCCCAGGAGCCTGCGGCAGCTGCCACGGCACCGGCGCAGCTGCTGGCACATCGCCGAAGGTCTGTTCGAGCTGCCAGGGCCGCGGAATCGATTCGCAGGGGCAGGGCCTCTTCTCGATCTCGCAGCCGTGTGCTCGTTGCCAGGGCAGCGGCACGATCATCGAGGATCCCTGCCGCACCTGCGGCGGCAGCGGTCAGGTTGAGAAGACGAAGCGGCTGAAGGTCAACATTCCAGCCGGCGTCAAAGAGGGCTCGCGCGTCCGTATTGCGGGCCGCGGCGAGCCCGGCAGCAACGGTGGCCCCGACGGCGACCTTTACGTGATCACACGCGTTGCGCCGTCGTCAATCTTCCGGCGCAAGGGCGACAACGTTGAGGTCGAGGTTCCACTGACCGTGCCCGAGCAGCTTCTCGGCGCCGAGGTTGAGGTGCCGACGCTCGATGGCCGCAAGACTTTGCGCGTTCCGGCCGGCACGCGCAGCGGCAGCGTCCAGCGGCTGCGTGGCGAAGGGCCGCCAAGGCTCGGCGCCGGCAAGAAGGAGACGCGTGGGGACATCCACTACCGCTTTGTAGTCGACGTGCCATCGAAGCTGACCGAGGAGCAGTCCGAGCTGGTCGCGAAGCTGTCGGAGACCATGAACGGCGGCGATCCAAGAGCCAAGCTCTTCACCGGCAGCGGTGGTAAATGATGGTCGCACGCAGACGGACAACTCGGATCACAGTCGACTCCGGTCGCGGCGTTTTCATGATCTCGGTTGCCGCTGAGCTGGCCGAGATGCATCCGCAGACTTTGCGCATGTACGAGCAGCGCGGATTGATTTGCCCGCAGCGCTCGCCGAAGGGGACGCGGCTCTACTCGCAGACCGACGTTGATCGGCTGCGCAGGATTCAGGAGATGACGACCGAGCTTGGCCTCAACCTCGCTGGCGTCGAACGCGTGCTGGCGCTCGAGGAGCAGCTTGAGGCAACGCGCCGGCAGCTTGAACAGCTTGAGCAGCAGAGCAGCGAAGCCCGCGCCGAGATGGAGATCGAATTGGCCGCCGCTCAGCGAACCCTGCGCGGCGAACTGGTGCCACTGGAGCGCAGATCTACCGATGTTGTCCGCGCCGCGGATTTTCGCAGGCAGCGCCGAAGCTAAAAGCGCAAATCAGGCTTGCAAAAAGATCTAAGTCTGCTAGACTTAGATCTGTATGAATGCCGACCGTTTTACCGTGAAAAGTCAAGAGGCGCTCCAAGCCGCCCTGTCGCTTGCTGCCCGCAACCGCAACCCGCAGGCTCTGCCTGAGCACCTGCTTAGCGCGCTGCTTGAGCAGGAGGGCGGAATCGTAACCCCCGTGCTTCGCAACGCAGGCATCGATGACGTCGCCGTGCGCCAAGCCAACAACGGCGCGATCGAAGCGCTGCCGACGCTGGCAGAGGGCGGCGAAGCCTCGCAGCCGGGCAGCGAGCTGATTCAAGCTTTGCAGCGCGCCGAAGCGCTGATGGCCGAAATGAACGACGAGTACGTCTCAACTGAGCACCTGCTGCTGGCGTTGGCGGCGCAGGACGGCGCCGCCGGCGACGCGCTGCGCGGCGCCGGTGCTTCGCCCGAGGTGCTGAAGGAGGCGATCGGCAAGGTTCGCGGCCCGCACCGCGTGACCGATCAAAACGCCGAGGATCAATACCAAGCTTTGGAGAAGTACGGAGTTGACCTGACGGCGCTCGCCGCCGAAGGTGAGCTCGATCCAGTGATCGGCCGCGACGACGAGATCCGCCGCGTAATTCAGGTGCTCTCACGCCGGAGGAAGAACAACCCGGTCCTGATCGGCGAGCCAGGCGTCGGCAAGACGGCGATCGTCGAAGGGCTGGCGCAGCGAATTGTCTCGGGCGACATCCCTGAGTCGCTTCGCGACCGCCAGCTGATCGCACTCGACATCGGCGGCATGATCGCCGGGGCCAAGTACCGCGGCGAGTTCGAAGAGCGGCTCAAGTCGGTGCTCAAGGAGATCACCGAAGCGAAGGGCCAGATCATCGTCTTCATCGACGAGCTGCACACGATCGTCGGCGCCGGCGCAGCGGAAGGGGCGGTCGACGCCGCCAACCTGCTCAAGCCGATGCTCGCGCGCGGCGAGCTGCGCGCCGTCGGTGCGACAACGCTCGACGAGTACCGCAAACACATTGAGAAGGACCCGGCTTTGGAGCGCCGCTTCCAGCCGGTCGTGGTCGATGAGCCCTCGGTCGAGGACACGATCGCGATTCTGCGCGGACTGAGCGAGCGCTACGAGGTTCACCACAACGTCGCGATCAAGGATTCGGCGCTGATCGCCGCGGCAACGCTCTCCGACCGCTACATCGCCGACCGCTTCCTGCCCGACAAGGCGATCGACCTGATCGACGAAGCCGCTTCGCGGGTGCGGATTGAGATCGATTCGCTGCCAGAAGAGATCGACGAAGTTGAACGGCGCGTCTTGCAGCTTCAGATCGAGCGCACCTCGCTCGAGAAGGAGAGCGAATCGGACAAGGCGACCGCTGAGCGGCTCGAGGTGCTCGACCGCGAGCTCGCCGAGCTGCAGGAGAAGGCGGCCGGAATGAAGGCCGAGTGGCAGACCGAGAAGGATCGCGTCGCCGGCGTCAGTGACGTTCGCCGCCGCCTCGACGAAGCCCACCGCGAACTTGAGCGCGTCACCCGTGAAGGCAACCTTGAGCGCGCCGCTGAGCTGCGCCACGGCGAGATCCCCGATCTTGAGCAGCAGATGGAAGAGGACATCCAGAGTGAGGATGAGCCGCAGCCAACGCGCTTCTTCAAGGAACACGTAGGCAGCGAAGACGTAGCCGAGATCGTCGCCCGTTGGACCGGCATTCCTGTCACGCGGATCGAAGAGACCGAAACCAACAAGCTCGTCTTCCTTGAGGATCGTCTACACGAGCGCGTAATTGGCCAAGACGAAGCCGTCTCGGCCGTTTCCAGCGCGCTGCGCCGCTCGCGCGCCGGGCTTCAGGATCCAGATCGCCCAATCGGCTCGTTCCTATTCCTCGGCCCGACCGGCGTCGGCAAGACCGAGCTGGCACGCGCGCTCGCCGAGCTGATGTTCGACAGCCAGGACGCGATGATTCGAATCGACATGTCGGAGTACATGGAGAAGCACTCCGTCTCGCGCCTGGTCGGCGCGCCTCCCGGCTACGTCGGCTACGAAGAGGGCGGCCAGCTGACCGAAGCGGTTCGCCGTCGGCCCTACTCGGTCGTGCTGCTTGACGAGCTTGAGAAGGCCCACCCCGACGTCTTCAACTCCCTGCTGCAGGTGCTCGATGACGGGCGCCTCACCGACGGTCAGGGCCGCACCGTCGACTTCAAGAACACGATCTTGATCATGACCTCCAACGTCGGCTCCGGCACGGGCGATTACGAGGCTGCCGTCAAGTCGACCTTCAAGCCGGAGTTCATCAACCGCCTTGATGACATCGTCGAGTTCGACGCGCTGAGCCGTGAACAGATTGGTGAGATCGTCACGATTCAGGTCGCGCGGCTCGTTTCGCGCGTCAATGATCGTGGCCTCGACGTCGAG
>CAJBIG010000013.1 GCA_903953065.1 uncultured Solirubrobacterales bacterium | reverse complement strand
TGGCTCACCACCCCCGGGATGCTCTCTGCTGACACGCAAGCCAAGATGTACAACCGCCTCACCCCGCTCTTCCGCGACATTGGCGAAGCACAGGTCACGGCAAGCACCGATGGCAGCGGCTACTTCAAGTCGGCAGCGCTACTGAAGGCCGATGACCCGTCGCTGATCACAGACGACACAATCACCGCAACCGCCGGCGGTAAGACCGTATCGGCACGGATCCGACGCGACAACTACGGCGTCCCACACATCTTCTCCGACACCGATGCCGGCGTTACTTTCGGCGCCGGTTACGTGACGGCAGCCGACCGCAGCCTGCTGCTCAATCAGGCCCGCTACAACGGAATCGCTTCTCTGGCCGACTTGCCGGGCGTTTCCGGCATCAACCTCGTGCTTGGTCTCTACGACTACCAGCCGAGCAAGAGCGTCACCGCAGCGATCACAAAGCAGCAGACCGATTCGCTAAACGCCGCCGGCGCTCAGGGCAAGCAGGTGCTCCGCGACATCGACACCTACCTCGTCGGAATCAACAAGTGGTACGCAGCCAACCAGCCCAGCGCCAAGCCATTCACGCGCACCGACATCTTCGCTACCAACGGAATCAAGGCGCAGTTCCTTGGTGAAGGCGGAGGCGAGGAGATCAGCAACGCGCTCTTCCTCGACGCTGCGCGCACGACACTGGGAACAACCAGCGGCAACGAGGCCTACACCAACATGCGCGGCCGCTACGACCCGGAGACGATGGTTACGACGACGAACAAGTTTGACTATCAGACCGATGTAAGCGTCTCCAACCCGAAGGGTTTGGTGCGACTGAAGAACGGATCGTTCAAGAACAGTTACGTGCCGCTTCCGGGCGCAAGTGCTTCATCGTCAGCCGTCAAGCCTCCGGGGCCAGGCCGCCAAGAGGCAAGCAACATCATGCTCGCCGCGGGCAGCAAGACGACAACCGGCAAGCCACTGATGGTCGGCGGGCCGCAGATCGGCTACAACTACCCCGGCCTGACGATGGAGATGGGGCTGTACGGCCCATCGATCAACGTTCGCGGCGCAACCTCAGCGCCGTTCCCCGGTTACATGCTGATCGGCCGCGCTGCGAAGTACGCCTGGTCACTTACCTCAGCCGGCAACGACATCATCGACACCTACGCCGAAACGCTCTGCGGCGGCAGCAAGTACAAGTACGAGTTCAAGGGCAAGTGCAAGCCGATGCAGAAGGTCAACGGCGGCACAATCAGCAAGGGCGGCAAGACGACCAACGTCGTGTTCTACAAGACCGTTCACGGTTCGGTCTATGGATACGCCAAGTCGCCTGGCAGCTCGAAGCTCGTTGCGCTGGCGAAGCGTCGCTCAAGCTACGGCCGCGAGACCACCGACCTGCTCTTCAACCAGCAGATGACATATGGCCGCGTGAAGAGCGCGAAGGACTTCGTCGCCGCGGCAGCGAAGACGCCTCAGACCTTCAACTCGTTCTACTCGAGCGACAAGGAGATCGCCTTCATCACCTCGGGGCTCTTCCCGATGCGTCCGAAGGGCGTCAACATGGATCTTCCAGTTGACGGCCGCGGCAAGTACGAGTGGACCGGCTACCTCAGCCACTCGAAGCACCCACAGGTGATCAACCCAGCGAGCGGTTACATCGTTAACTGGAATGGCAAGCCGGCGAAGAACTTCCCCGCAGGCGACGAGCGCTGGGGCGAGAACTCGCTGCAGCGCGGGCAGCTGCTGAACAACGAGCTGGCGCGCCAGAGCAAGCAGTCGCTGGCAACGATGCTCTCGGCCGCAAACGCCGGAGCAACCCAGGACGTTCGGATCGCACTGCTTTGGCCAACGCTGAAGAAGGTGCTCGACAAGGGCACGGCTCCGAACGCGCTCGCCGCCGCAACGGTTGCACAGCTGCAG
>CAJBIG010000012.1 GCA_903953065.1 uncultured Solirubrobacterales bacterium | reverse complement strand
TCACCCTCAGCGCCTTCCGCGACCGCTTCAGCTTCCGCAGCAGCGGCGGCCTCTGCGGCAGCGGCGGCTTCAGCCTCGGCCTCGGCGGCCGCGGCGGCTGCCGCAATCGCCTGCGCTTCAGCGACCACAGCCTCGATCTCGCCGACGCGATCGGCAAGCTCGGCGGCTGGAACCTCAGGATCAGCGAAACGGACGACCTCTTCCTCGCTCAGCTCCGCTGCGAAGGCGACGGAGTTGCCGCTGAAGCGGCCTAGCGCGATGTGGGCAGGAAGTCCACAGGAGGTTGTGCCGGGAAGAGCAGCGTTCGGGCAACGACGGCCATTCGTGAGAACAGCCACGCAGCGACCGCCGACCTCTTCGTCGGCCGACATCGAACCGTCAGGAGCCTCTGTCGCAAACTCTGATTCGGAACGGATGTCGATCCGCCAGCCGGTAAGACGGGCAGCGAGCCGCGCATTCTGACCTTCACGGCCGATCGCCAGCGCAAGCTGGTCGTCAGGGACGATTACGGTTGCCTGGCGCGCCTCGTCGTCAACAACGACCTCGCGTACGCGGGCCGGTGAGAGCGCCTTGGCGACAAAGCGTGCAGGCTCTTCGTTGTAAGGAATGATGTCGATCTTCTCGCCGCGCAGCTCGGAGACGACCATCCGAACGCGGGAGCCGCGCGGCCCAACGCAGGCGCCAACGGGGTCGACGCCATCGGCGTAGGAGACGACGGCGATCTTTGAGCGATAGCCCGGCTCGCGGGCGACGTTTGCGATCTCGACGAGGCCATCGGCCATCTCGGGAACTTCGAGCTCGAAGAGCGCCTTGATCAGCTCAGGGTCACGGCGGCTGAGAATGATCGACGGGCCCTTTGTGTCGGCAGAGACCTCTTTGATCACGGCCTTGACTCGCTGGCCGTGGTCGTAACGCTCTCCGTCAACCTGCTCCGAGCGGGGAAGCAACGCTTCGATCCGGCCGCCGACGCCAAGTTGAACCAACGTGTAGCGCGAATCGGACTGCTGGACGATGCCGTTGACGAGCTCTCCGACGCGATCCTGGTATTCGTCGAACATCATGTCGCGTTCGGCTTCGCGGACGCGCTGGAGAATCACCTGCTTGGCGGTCTGGGCTGCGATACGACCGAAGTCGTCAGGGGTTACGTCGGCCTCTTCGATCTGGTCGCGGTAGATCGCGAACTTTTCGGGATCGATGACCGGTTCGGCCGGTTCGACGTACTCGCCAGTCTCGGGGTCGAGGTAGGTCTCTTCGTCGATCGCCTCAACGATTAGCTGGGCTTCGAGCCGCTCCGGGATCTTCAGCTCAATGACGCGGTAGTCACCGGTCTCGGGGTCGAGCTGTACCCGCGCATATTTCACCGAGGTCGGCTGTTTCATGTAGGCCGAGAGCAGCGCGTCCTCGAGCGCGGTAATCAGCCGCTCGGGGCTGATCCCCTTCTCGTTGGCGAGCGCTGTCATTGCTTCGATGATCTCTGTCGACATCTTCCTACTCCTCGATCAGGTTGGATCGTTTAATCGCCGTATATGGAATCGCGACCAGCGCATCGCCAGCCGAGATCGTTACCTCTTCAGTTGATGCGCCGACCAGTTCGCCGGTGAAGTTGCTCTGGCCCTCGAGTGGCTCCGCTGTTCGCACCTTCGCGCGGCGGCCGAGAAAGCGCTGATAGTGCTCGGGCCGAGTCAACGGCCGCTCGCGCCCAGGCGACGACACCTCAATGCCGACCTTCTCGCGCACCAGCTCCAAGTCATTTGTGACTGCGGCGCAAAGGTCAAGCGTCACGCCGTCGGGATGATCGATTACGACTCGAACCGTGCCGCTGCCGGCACCCTCTATGGCGAGCACTTCGAGCGCCGGCTGTGTTTCAGCCAGCTTTGCCTCGATTTCGGCTTGTATTTGGGTCGTATTCATAGGTATCAGGGGATAAAAAAAGTGGGCTAGCGCCCACTTCCGTTGCTGCTGTGACCGGCGCTACCGGACTTCGAAAGCTCGTTGAGAACGATAGCACCGACTCGTAGCGGCCGCTGATCCTGCCCGCCCAGTAGCCGATCAGGATGCGAGGCGCCGTGCCGCGTCGCGGTAGGCGCGGTAATCATCGCGCTCGGGGCGCAGACAGGCAGCGAGCGCCAGCGGGCGACGCGCATCATCGTGAGCGCCGAGGAGTTGCAGGCAGCGCCCGAGGCAGAAGAGTGCGTAATCGTTTGTCGGAGCACCGTCAACGACAGCTTGGAATTCGACTGCCGCCTCGCGGTAACGATGCGCGCCAAAGAGCGCGCGGCCAAGAGATTCGCGCACCATCGCCGCGTCTGGTTCAACCTCACGCGCGCGCATCAGCGCAACTACAGCAGCATGGTGGTCGCCGCGCTCAAGCAGAGAGAGCCCGCTCCGATAGGACTCGTAAGCCGACGGGTCACTCATCGCTGACCTCTCGGATCGGGGTGCGAGCACGCCGATGTGCGAGCTCGTCGACCGCGTCGAGAATCTCATTGGCGACTTCGAGCTTGTCGGCCTTCGGCACGTGACGCTCACCTTCGGCGGAAACGATTGTGACCTCGTTGGAGCTGCTCTCGAAGCCGATTCCGGCGCCGGAGACATCGTTGATGACGAGCAGGTCGAGACCCTTGGCGGCTAGCTTGCCGCGGCCGACGTCGACTGCATCGGCGCCGTGCTCGGCGGCAAAGCCGACAAGTGTTTGGGCCTCGGTGCGGCGCTTGCTGAGCTGAGCGAGCACATCGGTGGTCGGCTTAAGAGTCAGCTCGAGCTCGGTCCGGCCATCCTTTTTTAGCTTGCCAGCGGTCGGGTCGGCGGCCGTGAAGTCGGCAACGGCGGCAGCCATCAGCAGCAGATCGCAGCTCGAAAACTGCTCGCTGGCTGCTTGCTCCAGTTCGGCGGCGCTGCCGACATCGATGTAAGCGATCTGCGCGTGGCGCGGAAGCTCGACGTTTGCAGCTATCACGGTCACATCGGCGCCGCGCGCGGCGGCAGCTTCAGCCAAAGCGAACCCCATCCGGCCCGACGAGCGATTGCCAACGAAGCGGACCGCGTCGATCGCCTCCCTAGTCCCACCGGCGGTCACCAGTACTCGGCGGCCGTCCCAAGGGCGAGGGCCGGCGGGTACGAGCTGCTCGATCGCGGCCAGAATGGTCGCCGGCTGGGCGAGCCGGCCGCTGCCCCACTCGTTGCGACTGGCCAACGACCCGACTTCCGGATCGACGATTGTCACCGAACGGCTTTGGAGCAGCTCGATATTGGCCTGGGTCGCGGCGTTCTCCCACATCTGGTGGTTCATCGCCGGGGCGACGACGAGTGGGCAGGACGCCGCGAGCGCCGCGCTCGTCAGCAGGTTGTCGGCGAGTCCAAGCGCGAGCTTTGCAATCGTGTTGGCGCTGGCCGGAGCAATCACGAAACAGTCGGCGTTGCGAACCAATTCGAGGTGGCTAATCGGATCGTGTTCGGGGCTTGCCTGGTCAGGGAATGCGCCGCGAGCGGGATCCCGTTCCCACTCGCTTGTAAGCACGGGGGCGCCGGTTATCGCTGCGAACGATGCAGCACCGACGAAGCGCTGCGAGTTGTCGGTTTGAATCACACGAACCGAATGACCCGCGACCGCTGCGAGGCGAATCAGGTCAAGCGCCTTGTAGGCGGCGATCCCACCGCTGACGCCGAGAAGAATTCGGGCCATCTTTTGCCTCCTGACTCTGCTGCGGCTACTCGGGGTAGCGGTAAATCAGCTTGCCTTCGGCGACCTCTTCGAGTGCGATCGTGAGGTAGTTGGCCGAGTGGCTGGCAACCATTGGCGGCGGGAACTCATCAAAAGTTCCCTCGCCGAGGTTGTGGTAGTAGCTATTGATCTGGCGCGCACGCTTGGCGGCGACGATCACGGTGGCGTAATTCGAGTCAACCTGTTCGAGCAGGGCGTCAATCCGGGGAGCGATCATGCTGATCAGTCTACCGCCCCACGAAGTTGACCCTGAACCAGCAGCTCCAGAGCGTCGACAGCGTCGCCGAGGCGGTCGTTGACGATCACCTCGCTGAACTCTCCCTGGGCATCGAGCTCCTCGCGCGCGACGGTGAGCCGCTCGTCGATCGTCTGCGCTGAGTCGGTGCCGCGGCCAACCAAGCGCTCTCGAAGCGTCTCGAAAGATGGCGGAGCGATGAAGACCTGTAGCGCCGCCGGCATCGACTCGCGAATCTGCCTCGCTCCTTGAAGCTCAATCTCAAGGACGATCACGTCGCCGTCGTCGTCGCCTTCTTCGAGCTCGCTGCGCAGCGTCCCGTACTGCTGACCGGCGTAGCGGGCGTGTTCGACAAACGCTCCGTCGGCGATCATCTGATCGAAATCGTCTGTGGCGAGAAAGTGGTAGTCAATTCCGTCTCGCTCGCCCGGCCGCGGTGCCCGTGTCGTCGCCGAAATACTGAGGCGAACACTCGGCACACGCTCCCGAAGAAGGCGAATGACCGTGCCTTTGCCGACGCCTGACGGGCCGGTTATAACGATCACGTGCGCCATCAGCGCAGGCTAAGCGATCGTCCGGCGCGACTAGCGAGTGCGGCTGCGCAGCAGCTGGACAAGCTCGCCACGCTGACGGTCAGAGAGGCCGCCGACGGTCTTGCTCGGAGAGATGCGGACCTGCTGAAGAATCTTGTTGGCCTTCACGCGGCCGAACTTCGGCACTGCCAGGAGGAGATCAAAGACCTTCGCCGTCTCGAGATACTCGGGCGGTGACTCGAGCAAGCGATCGATAGTCGCCTTGCCGGCGCGCAGGTCGCGCTTGAGCTTCGCGCGCTGGCTGCGGATCTCATTTGCACGCTCGAGAGCCTCCATCCGCTGGACCTTGGAGCGCTCTGGTGCCTCTGCCGCCGCGAGTGAATTTTTTTCGGTTGCCGAAGCCACAGCGGCGAGCATACACAACTCTGATCGCGCTGCGAGGCGTGGCGGAAATATTTGACTTGACGTCGACTTGAGGTCGAGACTTGACCCTGAGATCGACTTCACTGAGATCGCCACGACGACAGATTTGTGCTAACTCAGGAGGCCGGCCGCGACCTTGGCGCCCGCGATCGGATCGCGGAAGCTCTCAGTACCAACGGCGACTATCAACGCTCCAGCGTCAAGGAACTGGCGCCCGTGAGCGGCGGTTGCGATACCGCCCATCGCGATGATTGGGAGCTCGATCGCAGCGGCAACGGCGCTCGTCTGGGCCAGCGCGACCGATCGAATTGCCGGCCCCGACTGCCCGCCAGTGCCGCCGCCGAGCCAAGCCTTCCCCGGCCTTCTCGGATCGGCAGCAAAAGCTCGCAGCGTGTTAATTAGCGAGACGGCGTCGGCCCCTGAGGCCTCGGCGGCGCTAGCGACGAGCGCGACGTTCGCCGTGTTCGGAGTCAGCTTGACGATCAACGGCTTCGACGTCTTCCCCCTCACTACGGCGAGCAGCTTGCTCAGTTCGGCCGGGTCGGCGCCGATGTCGAGGCCGGTCTTCACGTTCGGGCAGGAGACGTTCAGTTCGATCGCGGCGATCTCGCCGCGCGGCTCAAGCGCCTCGAAAAGCTGGCCAACTTCGTCGGCGTTGGAGCCCATCACGTTCGTGATTAGAGGCACCGGAAGCGTCGCGAGCCCAGGCAGGTCATGTTCGAGATACCCCGCCACGCCGCGGTTAGGGAGGCCGATTGAATTGATCAGCCCAGCCGGCGTCTCAAATAGACGCGGCGGCGGGTTTCCAAGGCGCGGCTCGAGCGTGATCGTCTTCGACACGAATGCTGCGAAGGGGAAGTTTTCGTCAACGGCGGCACCGAAAACGCGGCGGGCAGCTATTACGTCAAACGTCCCCGAGCCGTTGATCACAGGATGCGCGAGCTCGATCCCACAGAGATCTACGGTCACTGCGAACGCTCCGCGGCAAGCCAATCCACAGCCAGCTCTTCGGCAACGACGACGGGACCATCTACGCAGGTGCGTCGGAAGCTGCCGTCAGCGACCTTTACGACACATCCGTAACAGGCGCCGTACCCACAGGCCATCGGCGCCTCGAGCGCAAGCTGGGCTGGAACGCCACTGGCAACGCTGATTGCGCGCACCGCGTCGAGCATCTCGGGCGGTCCGCATGAGTAGACGACGGCGCTCGGGTCGCGCTCGAGCTCGGCCAGCAACAGTTCGGTCACGAAGCCGCCGTGACCGACTGAACCGTCGTCGGTCGCTACCTGTGAGCCAGCAATGAACTCTGCTCCGACAGCGTGCTCAGCGTCACGAAAGCCCAGCAGAGAGGTAACTTCGCGGCCCTCCGCGAGCAGCTGCTGCCCCATCATTGCAAGCGGTGCTACTCCGATCCCGCCGCCGCAGAGGATCGGCCGAATGCCGGTGCCCGGCGAGCTGAAGCCGTTGCCGAGCGGCCCGAGCAGGCGCAAGCGATCGCCGTCGACAAGCTCAGCGAGCCGCTCGGTTCCCGGACCTACTACTTCAATCACGAAGGAAAGCTGATCGTCGCCAGCAGCCAGCACCGAAACAGCCCTCGGCAGGTAAGGCCGCTCGTCGGCGCCACCGCCCCAGCGCTCAGCGCCCGTGAGCATGTAGAACTGGCCCGCCGATGGAACGGGGCCAGCAGCGTCGGTGCAGCTGAAAACGCGATAAGGGCCGAGCTCTTCGATCCCGTCGATCGTCACATCGCGCGTGCCGAACGGCGCCTGCACACGGCCATCTCCCTCGCTCACGCCTCGGCCTCTACCGAATAGAGGCCGCGATGAATCTCCTGGAGTGAGAGCACTTCTGCCTCACCACTTCGAGCTGAAGCTATTGCCCTCACGGCTGCGAGCCCGCCGGCCAGAGTGGTCAGACACGGCACACTGCGCGCCACTGCAGCGCGGCGAATCTCCCAGCCGTCGCTGCGCGCGCCGGAGCCGGTCGGCGTGTTGACGACCAAAGTAACGTCGCCGCTTTCGATCATGTCAACGACGTTCGGCGAACCCTCGCCTACTTTCATCAGCTCGGTTGCCGGAACCCCCATCCGTTCGAGCGCTTCCCTCGTGCCGCGCGTTGCGACGATCTTGAAGCCTAGGTCGTGGAGCGTCTGCGCAATCGCGACTGCCCCGGCCTTGTCCGAATCGGTGACGGTTATGAACGCCGTCCCTCCGTCCGGTAGCGCGGCGCCGGCTGCTGCCTGGGCCTTGGCAAATGCGGTTGGGAAGTCGCGAGCGACCCCCATCACCTCTCCGGTCGAGCGCATCTCGGGGCCCAGCAGCGCGTCGGCGCCGTCGAACCGGTCGAACGGCATGACGGCCTCTTTGACCGATACGTGGTCGTGACCCATCGGGTCGCGCGGGAGTTCTAGATCCTCAATCGTCTCCCCCAGCATCAGGCGGCAAGCGAGCTTCGCAAGCGGCAGCCCAATCGCCTTGCTCACGAACGGCACTGTTCGCGAGGCGCGCGGGTTGGCCTCGATTACGAACAGCTCGGCGCCATAGACGGCAAACTGGATGTTGCAGAGGCCAACCACGCCGAGCCCCTTCGCGATCCCTTCGCTCTGCTGACGGATCGCCTCCATCATTTCCGGCCCCAGCGAGTGAGGAGGAAGCACGCAGGCGCTGTCACCGGAGTGGATGCCGGCTTCCTCGACATGCTGCATGATGCCGCCGATCCAAACGCTCGTGCCGTCGCAGAGTGCGTCTACATCGACTTCAATCGCGTTCTCAAGGAAGCGGTCGAGATAGATCGCGCGGCCGTCCTCGCGAACGTTGCGCGAGAGGTAATCCTCAAGGTCGCCTTGCGAGTAGACGATCTCCATCGCGCGACCGCCGAGCACGTAGCTGGGCCGCACCAAGAGCGGGAATCCAACTTCGTCACAGACGCTGAGCGCCTGCTCGACCGAGTGGGCCTCCGCGTACGGCGGCGCCTGGTAGCCGAGGCTTTCCAGCAGTCCCCCGAACCGGCCGCGATCCTCGGCCAGGTCGATCGCGTCGACGCTCGTTCCAAGAACCTTGATTCCAGCCTCCACGAGTCCTTCCGCGAGCTTTAGCGGCGTCTGACCGCCGAACTGAACGATCACCCCTTCCGGCTTCTCGACTTCAGCGACAGCGAGCACATCCTCCAGCGTCAATGGTTCGAAATAGAGCCGGTCGGAGGTGTCGTAGTCGGTTGAGACGGTCTCGGGGTTGCAGTTGACCATGACCGCGTCGCGGCCGCTGTCACGGACCGTCATCGCAGCATGGACACAGCAGTAATCGAATTCAATCCCCTGCCCGATCCGGTTTGGCCCGGCGCCCAAGATCATCACCGACGCGTTATCGCCGCGCTCGACCTCACCCGCCGCCTGTTGCTCCCAACCTGAGTAGAAGTAGGGCGTGCGCGCCTCGAACTCGGCGGCGCAGGTGTCGACCGAGCGGTAGACGCGCTCGCCGGCGAACGGTGCGTCCGGTTCGAGCGCAAGCTGCTGGAGCTGCCGCAAGAACCACATGTCTACGAAGCAGGCTTCGTGGACCTGTTCGAGCGTCGCCCCCTGCCGGAAAGCTTCGAGCATGAAGTCGTAGCGCTCGGCCCCAGCCGGCGTCAGCGCGGCGATCAAGTCGTCCACGCCTAGGCCGTCGAGCTTGGCGTGGCTGTCGAGCTCACGGCTACGCATCGCTTTCGCGAACGCCTGTTGGAAGGTTCGGCCGAAAGCCATCACCTCGCCGACGCTCTTCATGTGGGTAGAGAGCCGTGGATCAGCGCCGGGGAACTTCTCAAACGCGAAGCGCGGCCATTTCACGACGACGTAGTCGATTGTCGGTTCGAAGCTCGCTGGCGTCACCTGCGTGATGTCGTTGGGGATCTCATCGAGCGTGTAGCCAACGGCCAGTCGCGCGGCGATCTTGGCGATCGGGAAGCCGGTCGCTTTTGAGGCCAAAGCAGACGAGCGCGAAACGCGTGGGTTCATTTCGATCACGAGGATCTCTTCTGTTGCCGGGTTGACGGCGAACTGAACGTTTGACCCGCCAGTCTCGACGCCAACGGCGCGGATCACGATCAAGGCCTGATCGCGTAGCTGCTGGTAGAGCGAGTCGGTCAGCGTTTGTTGCGGCGCAACAGTCAGCGAATCGCCAGTGTGGACGCCCATCGGATCGATGTTTTCGATCGAACAGACGATCACGCAGTTGTCCTCGCGGTCGCGCATCACCTCAAGTTCAAATTCTCCCCAGCCGAGCACGGATTGGTCGAGCAGAACCTGACCGATCGGCGAAGCCTCGATGCCGCGTTCAACGATCGATCGATACTCCGCTTCGTCGCGGGCAATGCCGCCCCCGCGACCACCCAACGTAAACGCGGGCCGGATGATCGCCGGCAGGCCAATCACCTCGAGCGCCGCGACCGCCTCGTCGAGCGTCGTTGCGATTGCGCTGCGCGGCATCTTCAGCCCCGCTGCGGCCATCGTCTCAGCGAAGCGCTCGCGGTCCTCTGCGCGGTCGATCGCCTCGTAGTCGGCGCCGATCAGCTCGACGCCAAAGCGTTCCAGCGTCCCGTCCTCAGCGAGCGCCTTGGCGAGATTCAAAGCCGTTTGGCCGCCGAGCGTCGGCAGCAGCGCATAGGGGCGCTCCTTCTCGATCACTGCGGCAACCGGGCCTGGCAGGAGCGGTTCGACGTAGGTCGCGTCGGCGAACTCTGGGTCGGTCATGATCGTCGCCGGGTTGGAGTTGACGAGGACGATCTCGTAGCCCTCTTCACGGAGCACCTTGCACGCCTGGACGCCTGAATAGTCGAACTCGGCCGCCTGACCGATCACGATCGGGCCGGAGCCGATCACGAGGATCTTCTGGATGTCGTCGCGCCGCGGCATTATGCGGCCGCCTTCGTGATCCGCTCAACGAACTCATCGAAGAGGTGGCGCGCGTCGTGTGGGCCAGGGCCGGCCTCGGGGTGGTATTGCACCGTCGAGCCGGGGACGTCTAACAGCGTTAGCCCTTCAACTGTTCGGTCATAGAGATTCACGTGGCTAAGTTCAGCGGCGCCGAAGTCGGTCTCCCAGCGAATCGGCTCGTCGGTCTCGACGCGCAGACCGCCGTCAGGAGCGGCGACGGCGAAGCCGTGGTTCTGCGATGTGATCTCAATCTTCCCCGTCCGCAGGTCTTTTACTGGATGGTTCACGCCGCGATGGCCGAACGGCAGCTTGAATGTTTCGAGGCCGAGTGCTCTGCAGCACAGCTGATGGCCAAGGCAGATCCCGAAGACCGGCTTCTTGCCGAGCACGCCGCGGACAGTTTCAACGACGCCGTCCAGAGCAGCCGGGTCTCCGGGGCCGTTGGCGAGGAAGATCGCGTCAGGGTCATCAGCGAGCAACTCCTCAGCGCTGACGTCGCATGGGTGGAGGTCCAGTCGCACGCCCCGCTCGACGAGCTGATTAACGATCGACATCTTGATTCCGGTGTCGATTGCGGCTACTCGGGGGCCGGAGTTGCTTTCGCCATGGCGGACTACCTTCGAAGGCCCGACCTGCGCAGCGAGGTTCTGCCCGTCCATTGGCGGTTCCGCTTCGACCGTCGCCGATGCAGTGCCTGCGTCGGCTGCGGCGAAGATGCCGCCGCGCATTGCGCCGCGACTGCGCAAATGTCGCACGAGCCCGCGCGTGTCTACCTGGGTGATCGCCGGAATGCCGCTGGCTTCAAGCCAGTCGAGCCATCCCTGATCTGCTGTCGGCGCGTCCGATGAGTTATCGGCGGCGCGCATCACAACGCCGCGGACGTGGATCCGGTCGCTCTCCATCGCCTGCTCGCTGACGCCGTAGTTACCTACGTGCGGCACTGTGAAGGTGAGAACTTGGCCGGCAAAGGACGGATCCGTGACCGATTCCTGGTAGCCACCCATCGCAGTCGTGAATACAACCTCACCGACCGAACCGCTCGATGCTCCACATAGCTGTCCGTCGAAACGTGTGCCGTCCTCTAGTAGGACGAAGCCTTCTCTACTCACTTGATCAGCCCCTGGATCTCTTTGAAGTGCGGGTTTTTTGCGTCCTTCATCAGTTCGAAGCAGATTGATTCGGTGCTCGACGGGACAGCGCTGGCGAGTGCAAGGCGCTGAATCGCCAGCGCGCGATCGTCGGGACTGCGTGAACCGAGCGCGTCGCAAGCGAGCCACACCTCGGCGTCCGCTGCGAGCAGGTCGAGCACGCTCTGGGCAACACAGATGTGCGTTTCCGTGCCACAGACGATCACTTGATCGCGCCCGGCAAGCGAGAAACCCTCGGCGTGCGCGGCGGAGAAGCTCGTCTTCTCCAACACCGTCGCGCCGGCCAGCACATCGTCTAGTTCAGCGACCGTCTTGCCGAGCCCTTTCGGATATTGCTCGCTGACGATGATCGGAAGCCCAAGCAGCGTCGCCGCGCGAGCGAGGATCTGCGTGCGCGCGATGATCTCATCACCGCCGGGAATGACTCCCCGAAAGGCTTCTTGAATGTCGACAACGAGCAACGCGGCCCGATCCGCTTCGAGCCGCGCGACCTTCACTGGGGCGCCTCGTCGAGATCTGGCGCGGCGCTGAGGGCGAAACTGCGCTGGCGGTAGGCAACGGCGCCGTCTGCGACTGTAAGCAGCACACGCCCATGCAGCTTGCGGCCACCGAAGGCGCAGTTCTCGGAGCGGCTTTCGTATCCGTCCTCGCCGACGCGCCACTCTTGCTCGAGGTCAACCAGTACAAGATTGGCGCTCTCGCCGATCGTCATTTGTGGAATCTGAAGACCGAAGATCGCGCCTCCGCAGGTCATTTTCTCGATCAGCATCTCGATGCTCATCAGTCCGCTGCGAACAAGCTCGGTGTAACAGGCAGCGAATGAGCTCTCAAGCCCGGTCGTTCCCATCGGCGCCTGCTCGAACGGGACCTCCTTCTCGTGCGCGCTGTGCGGCGCGTGGTCGGTGGCGATGCAGTCGATCGTCCCGTCGATCAGGCCTGCGATTAGGGCTTGGCGGTCGGCCTCGGTCCGCAGCGGCGGGTTCATCTTCATCCGCGTGTCGAGCGTGCGCACCTCTTCCTCGGTGAAGCAGAGATGATGCGGGCTGACCTCGGTCGTCACGTTGTACCCGAGACGCTTCGCTTCGCGGATTGCCTCGACCGACTCGGCGCAACTGAGGTGCTGCATGTGGACCGTTCCGCCCTCGTAACCGGCAAGCGCGGCGTCGCGGGCGACCATCGTTGACTCGCTCGTGCTTGGAATCCCGCCGATCCCAAGTACAGCATTTACAGCGCCCTCGTTCATTGAGCCACCAGCAGAGAGCGACGGATCCTCTTCATGCAGCGCCAGCACGCCACCTGACATTTGCTGGTACTGCAGCGCTTTACGCAGCATCCCGGCCGATTCGACCGGCATTCCGTCGTCTGTGAAGCCGGCCGCTCCTGCCGCACGGAGCTCCGACATCGCCGTTAGCTCTTGACCCTTCAGCCCGACGGTTATGGCGGCGAGAAATCCAACCGGCACGCGCGCTTCGCGGCGGGCCGCCTCGCGGAGCGAGCGCATGACCGATGCGGAGTCAACAACCGGATCTGTATTCGGCATTGCCAGCACGGCGCAGAAGCCACCAGCGGCCGCTGAGCGAGTGCCGGTCTCGATGTCTTCTTTGTGCTCGTGGCCTGGAGTACGAAGGTGGATGTGCGGATCGACGAAGGCCGGGAAGAGGTGGAAGCCGCTGCCGTCGATCTTTTCGGCGTCAGGTCCGGCGCTAAGCGTGCCGGGCTCACCGATCTCGGCAAGCTGACCGTCGCTGACGATGACGTCGAAGACTCCATCGATACCGGCCCGCGGATCGATCAGGTGCGCGCCGGAGATCATCAGGTCGGCCTCGGCGGCGGTTCCGCGCACGAGCAGTTGTTCTCTGCGCCGCGTCATGCCGACTGGTGCTCCGGCACCGGGTCGAACGCGCGCGACGCGGCGAGCAGTTCAAAGAGGACGGCCATGCGGACAACGACGCCTGCCGCAACCTGCTCGAGAATCAGCGACTGCGCGCAGTCAACCACCTCATCGGATAGCTCCACGCCACGATTCACGGGTCCTGGGTGCATCAGAAGCGAACGGGCACCAAGCCTGCGCTCGTCGATCTGAAACTGCGTGGCGTATTCGCGCATGCTCGGCAGGTAGGCCTGCTGCATCCGCTCGTTCTGCATCCGCAGCGCGTAGACAACATCGGCTTCGTGCAAATCATCGAGCGAGTAGCGAACATCCACGCCCATCGCTTCAATGTCTCTTGGCAGCAGCGTCGGCGGCCCAGCCACCGTTACGTGCGCGCCCATCTTCTGGAAGCCGAGAATATTCGAGCGGGCAACGCGCGAGTGGAGCACGTCACCAACAATCCAGATCTTGACGCCGTCGAGCGAGCCCAGACGGCGGCTGAGCGTGTAGATGTCGAGGAGCGCCTGAGTTGGATGTTCGTGCTTGCCGTCGCCGGCGTTGATGATCGCGGCGTCGGTCCACTCGGCCACAAGAGCTGGGGCGCCAGCCCAAGGGCAGCGCACGACGATCGCGTCTGGGCGGTGAGCGCTGAGCGTCTGGACCGTGTCCTTAAGCGATTCGCCCTTCTCGGTTGATGAGCCGGAAGCGCTGAAGTTGACGACATCGGCGCTCAGCCGCTTGGCGGCCAGTTCGAATGAGCTCCTCGTACGCGTGCTCGCTTCATAGAAAAGATTGAGGACGGTGCGGCCGCGCAAAGCGGGCACCTTCTTGATCTCGCGCTGCTGGTTTTCCGCGAAGGCCGCCGCACGGGCACAGATCCGCTCGACGTCCTCGCGGCTCACATCCTCGATGCTCAGCAAATGATTCATGCCACGTCCCCACTGATCGCGCTTTCGGCGTCACCGATCAGAACGCGATCCACCCCGTCCGTTTCCTCGACCTCGACGAAGACGCGCTCGCCGGGCGCGGTAGGCAGGTTCTTGCCAATGTAATCGGGGCGGATTGGCAGCTCACGGTGGCCGCGGTCGACGAGCACCGCCAGCTGCACGCAGGCAGGTCGGCCATAAGCGAACAGCGCCTCAATCGCGGCGCGAACAGTGCGGCCGCTGTAGAGAACGTCGTCGACGATAACGACGGTCGCACCGTCGAGAGGAAAGTCGATCTCGGTCGAGTAGACCTGCGGCGCTTCAGGCCGCTTGCCGAGGTCGTCGCGGTAGAAGCCGATGTCGATAAGGCCGAGAGGAACCTCGCTGCCACCGAACTCGCGGAGCATCCCGGCGATGCGCCGCGCGAGCACGGCGCCGCGGCTGTGGATACCAACTACAGCCAGATCGGAAGCTCCGGCGTTGCGTTCAAGGATCTCGTGAGCGATTCGGGTTAAGGCCCGGTTTAGCTCTGTGTCGTCGAGGACGACATTCTGTTGGCTCACTAGATCCTGCCCTTCTTGGCCTCTCGGACCGAGTTAAAGGGGGTTGACTGCTGCGCGCACGTTAGCACCGCGCACGGCGCGACGCTGAATCAATTCTCGCTCTTTGCGGAGCCCTCTTCTGCTGCTTCAGCAAACTGAGCCGCCGCTGCCTGCTCTACCTCGACGTCGTCAGGGCGGAGCAATACAGGCGCACCCTTTTCAGCCACGGGAATGTTGATCGCATCAAAATCACGTGGCACGACCGTGGAATCAAAGAGCGCTTCCGCCTCCTCGATGATCTTGCGCACCGGATACCGAGCAGAGATGTGGGTTAGCGCGAGCATCGCGACTCCAGCCGCTGCGGCTACCTCGGCTGCCTGCCTCGCAGTGCTGTGCATCGTCTCCGCTGCTCGGGCCATGTCCTCATCAGCGAAAGTCGCCTCGTGGATCAGCACGTCGGCGCCGCTTGCCGCTACCTCGACCATCTCGCAAGGCGCGGTGTCCCCGGAGATGACGATTTTTCTACCGGCCCGACGCTCACCAATCACCTGACCGGGCTCAACATTCCCAACGCTGTCACCAGCGACGAGCGCCGCGATCTCCTTGCCATCTGTGATTCCCAACTCGGCTGCCCGTTCGGGATCGAAGCGACCAGGCCTGCCTGCCTCAACCAACGAGTAGCCGAGAGCGGTACCGCGATGGCGAACGTTGAACGCTTCGACCTCATATCCGTCGAACTCAATCGCGTCGCCAGCCTCCAGCTCTGAGATGTGAAGTTCGTAGTCGGTCTTGCCACTTGCGATCCCTACGGCGGCAAGCTGCTTAACCGTCCCGCTCGGGCCGTAGATGTCGAGAGCTTTCTCGCGGCCGCGGAGCTCAAGCGTGCGGACCAGCCCGGGAATCCCAAGCCAATGGTCGGCATGGAGATGCGTTAGGAAGATCGCGTCGAGGTCCGCGAGGCCGATGCTGCGGATCAGTTGGCGCTGCGTCCCCTCGCCGCAATCGAACAGCAGACGATCCCCGTCAAGCCGGGCCAGCGTTGCGGGCAGGCCGCGGCGCGGCGTCGGCACCGAGCCGCCAGTTCCCGCGAAGAAGAGTTCGATCTGATCCACGTCCGCGAGGGTACCCGCGCGAGGCGCACGGTAGGCTCAGGGACGTTGCGCCCGTAGCTCAGTGGATAGAGCGCCCGCCTCCGGAGCGGGAGGCCGCAGGTTCGAATCCTGCCGGGCGCGCTGGATTTTTCGGGTGTCGAGAATCACCGAATCAGCCGACGGTGCCTTTTTGATCGGCTGATTCCTTCTCAAGGAG
>CAJBIG010000011.1 GCA_903953065.1 uncultured Solirubrobacterales bacterium | reverse complement strand
GTCGACGTCTTGCCGGTCGAGCCGGTGACCGCGATCACGGCGCAGCCAAGCTCGCGGCGCCAGGCCTGCGCCAAGTCGGCGAGCGCCGCAAGCGGGTCGCTGACCGCAATCACGACCTGGTCCTCGCCGCAGTCGAGCGAGGCGGCATGCTGCTCAGAGACGATTACTCCCCACGCCCCTGCGGCAAGAGCTGCGCCGGCAAATTCGCCGCCGTCTTGCGCCGAGCCCGGGAGACCTACGAAGAGCGATCCAGGTTCGACCGTTCGCGAATCGATCGTGACCGCAATCGGCCCGCGCGCCGACGCGCTTCCCTTCACGACGCGCCCGCCGGCGTGTGCGGCAACTTCGGCCGCGCTCCAATTGGGATTCATGGGAGCCGCCGTTCGATTGCTGACCTCAGGACATTGGAGTCGTCGAACTCGAGGACGACGCCCCCAGCGATCTCCTGACCCTGCTCATGACCTTTACCGGCCACAAGCACGACATCGTCGTCGCCGGCCTGGGCGACGGCAGCAGCGATTGCTTCGGACCTATCGATGACGACCTCGACCGTTGCCCCGCCGGTATCGGCGACGCCGGCGATGATCGCCTCAACGATCGCACCCGGTTCCTCAGACCTCGGGTTGTCGGAGGTAACAACCACCACATCGGCGAGCTCGCTGGCCACACGACCCATCTCGGCGCGCTTACCGCTGTCACGGTCGCCGCCGGCTCCAAAGACGACTATCAACCGTCCTGGTGTCAGCGCGCGCGCAGTGCGCAGGGCGTTTTCGAGCGAATCGGGAGTGTGTGCGTAGTCGACAATTGCCGCGAAGCGTTGCCCGGCATCAACCGGCTGGAAACGCCCGGGCGCGACCTCAGCGTGAGGCAGCGCAGCCGCAATGACCGAATCATCGACACCGAGGAGGCGGGCCGTCGCGATCGCGCAGAGCGCATTGAGCACGTTGAAATCACCGGGGAGCGGAACGCGAAATTCGATCCCACCGGCAGTGAAGCTGCTCCCCGCAGCGTCGGTGCTGATCGCCTCGGCGCGGAGATCCGCGTCGCTGCTGGCAATGCCGACCGTCGTCACGTCGGTCAGCTCGGCGGCGAGCCGTCTGCCGTATTCGTCGTCGATGTTGATCACGGACGGCACCTCAGCCTCAACCAGAAGCCGTGCTTTGATCGCGAAGTACTCCTCGATCGTGCCGTGGAAATCGAGATGCTCTCGGCTGAGGTTTGTGAAGACGGTGACGTCCCAGTCGATCGCGTCGGAGCGGCGCAAGGCGATTGCGTGGGAGGAGACCTCGATCACGCACGCCTCGTCGCCCGCGGCGAGCATCTGCGCAAAGCAGCGCTGCAGCTCAATCGCCTCCGGCGTCGTCCTGGCTGTTGCCTCACGGGCGCCGCCGATGATCTGCTCAACGGTTCCCAGCAGCCCCGTCTGCTGGCCGGACGCCTCCAGGAGCGCGCGCGTCAGGAAGGCGGTCGTCGTCTTGCCATTGGTGCCGGTGATGCCGACCATCTTCAGCGCCTGGGTGGGGTTGCCGTTGAGCTTCGCTGCTGCCGGCGCGATCGCGGCCCGAACATCATCGACGACGACCTCCGGGACCCCGAGCCCGAGCTCTCTCTCCGTAAGCAGTGCTACGGCGCCACGCTCGACCGCAGACGGCGCAAAATCGTGGCCGTCGCGTTCGAAGCCTTCGACGCAGCAGAAGAGCGCTCCCGGCAGAACGAGCCTGTCATCGAGCGCCATTGAGCTGACCTCGGCGTCACCCTGACCGCTGTGGAGGCCGTCGAATAGCTCGCGCAACCGCATCGCGCCAGAGTAACGAGGCGTCCGGCCTTTACTTCGGTGCGATTCGCAGGTACGGCAGCGCGAACGCTGCGATCTTGCCGAATGCCGGAGCGGCAACAGAACCGCCGTAGATGTCGCCCTGAGGCTCGTCGACGACTACGTTGATCAGCAGCTCGGGGTCTGCTGCAGGCGCCATTCCGACAAATGACGCGACGTACTGCGACTGCGAATACGTTCCGGTCGCTGGATCAATCTTGTTGGCTGTCCCGGTCTTGCCTGCGAGCTCGTAGCCGGGGATTGCCACTTCACTAGCAGTTCCGCCGGGCTGGAACACGCCCGTCAGCATCTCCCTGACCGCTGCTGCCGTCTTGGCGCTGATGATCCGCTCGCCGGCGTCAGCGTCAGCCGTCGGTTTGCCGTTGACGGAATTGACCACGCGTGGAGTGAGAAGCTTTCCGCCGTTTGCAATTGCTCCGTAGGCGCTGACCATCTGCAGCGGCGTCACAAGCTGACCCTGGCCGATCGGCATGTTGCCCATCGATGAACCCGAATAATCGGCAAGCGGCGTGATCAGACCGCGCTCTTCGCCGGGCAGATCGACACCGGTCGGTTGTCCGAAGCCGAACTTGTTGACCCACTGGCTAAACCGCTTCGCGCCGAGGCGCTGGCCGACCATGATCGCGCCGACGTTGCTCGACTGGGCGAGAATGCCGCCGGTATCGAGCGTGACCCAGCCACGCTCGTGGGACTCGCCGATGACTCGGTCGGCAACTTGAATCGAAGGTGCAAGGTTGAACGAGGTACTTGGCTCGACCTTCTTGTCTTCCAGCGCCGCCGCAACGGTGAACGCCTTGAAAGTCGAGCCGGGCTCAAAGGTCATTCCGAGCGCGCGGTTTTGCGCCGCGTCAGCCGGCGCGCTGCCAGGGTCGTTGGCGTCAACCTTCGGCCAGTTGGCCATCGCCAGTACGGCGCCGGTCTTCGGGTTCGTGACAATCGCGGTGGCCCCCTTGGGGCGGTATTCCTCAGCGACGGACTGCAGCGCCTCTTCAGCCTTGAGCTGAATTTCGGCGTCGAGTGAGAGCTCCATCGCCGCGCCTGGAACGGAGCGCTTGGTGTCCCGCGTCTCGATCGCTTGGCGGCCGCCGTCAAGCACGCGGCGCTGCTCGCCATCTCGGCCGCGCAACACCTTGTCGTGAGCGTATTCGAGGCCAAAGAGTCCGTTTCCATCTACTCCAACCACGCCCAATACCTGAGCGGCTAGCGCGCCGCGCGGGTAGGTGCGAAGAGCGCCAGGCGCGAAATCGATCCCGTCGATCTTTAGCGCCCTGATCTTGTCGGCGGCGCCAGCCGGAACGTGGCGCGCCAAGTAGACGAAGCCGGTGTCGCGCCGGGCGAGATCGGCGACGAGCTTGTTGGCCGGGACGCCGATCAATGGCGCGAGCCGATTCGCAGTCGCCACGGGATCCTTAATCAGATAGGGAGTCGCCGAGATGTCATCTGCCGGGATCGAAGCGGCAAGCGGGACGCCCTTGTGGTCCGTGATCGTCCCGCGCTCGGCGGGGAGCTTGGCGACTGCAACCTGCTGCGCAGCCGCTGCGTTCGATAGACCGGATCCCTTGACAAGACCGAGGTACAGAACTCGTATCCCAGCGATTGCGAGGAGGACGAAGAATGAAGCGAACAGCAGACCGATGCGTCGCTCGATCAGCGGCATTGTTAGTTCGCTTCTCCTGCGGCTAAGCCGCCTGAGTCAGGAGCCGCGACGGGAGCTGCAGCTTGGTCGCTCGGCGCTGTTTGGCCGCTGCCGTCACCCGGCTCGGCAGTTCCCTGCTGGGGCTGCGAACTACCCTGATCGACTGTCGCCTCGCTCGGCTCTGTCGCAACTGCCGTCTCATCGCCTGGCACGGCGTTGGGATCGATCGATGGGTCGATTGCCTCCTCGGCGGTGGCGCCGCTCACCGAGCAGGCCTTGGCGTCACCCGCCTTCAGGTAGCAGACGGCATCGGGCGCCGGCATCACGAGGCCGAGGTTTCCGGCCGCTCCGGTAACGCGCTGCGCGCCGTCAAGACGAGCGAGCAGCGAGCGTTGCTCGGCGTTCTCTCGCGTCAAAATCTGGCTCTGCGCGACGTCACTGCTGATCTGCGTGTTCAGCTTCAGAAGTGAAACTTGGACGAAGACGAGGCCAATCAGGGCCACTGCGAGAACGCCAATCAGGCGCCGGCCGACGAAAAGCTTTGCCAGTAGACCGCCCGAGGCAACTCCAGCGCGGCCGATGCTGTGGCGTGTTGGGCGCGACGGGCGCGGAAGTGAGCGGCCGCGGCGAAGTGGCCGCGGGCTTGTGATCCGGCCGGCCGTTGCCGATGCCGCTGGGGGTGGAGGAGTCACTGCGCCGCCCCAACAATCTTCAGTGCCGCGCGCAGCCTTGCCGAGCGGGCGCGCGGGTTCTCATCGGTCTCGACTTCGGTCGGCGTGATGCCGCCACGCGTAAGCAACGTTGCCTCGGCGACGTGGCCGCAGCGACAGATAGGCAGGCCCGGCGGGCAGACGCATTCGCGGGCCAATCCAGCGAGAAACTGCTTCACGCGACGATCTTCTAGAGAATGGAACGAAATCCCTGCAAAACGGCCATTTTCGCGGAGCAGCTCCCAGGCCAGTGGCAACGCCGCGTCGATCTCTTCAAGTTCGTTGTTTACGGCGATCCTGAGCGCCTGAAAAACGCGCTTAGCCGGGTGGCCGGCTCCGAAGCGGGCCGGCGTTGGGATTGCCTGCGTGACGATCTCGACCAGCTCTGTTGTCGTCTCGATTGGGCGGCGTTCGCGCTCGCGGACGATTGCGCGAGCGATCTTGCCGCTGTAGCGCTCCTCGCCGTATTCGCGGAATGTCCGCGCCAGGCGTCGCTCGTCCCATTCGGCGACGATCTCGGCTGCGGTGATCCCCTCTGACGGGTCCATCCGCATGTCGAGCGGCGCATCGGCCGAATAGGAGAAGCCTCGCTCAGGCGTGTCGATCTGCATCGATGAGACGCCGAGGTCAAACCAGATCAGATCAACCGGAAGCCCCTCTTCGGCAAGCCCTGCGAGCGCCTCGGCAAACGATGCCTCGATGAAGCGCGTCTGGCACGGCAGCTCACTGGCGATCTCCGCAAAGCGCTCGCGCGCCTCTGGATCACGGTCAATTGCCACCAGGAGGCCGTCAGGGCCGAGCTTCTCGGCAATTCGGCGACTATGGCCGCCAGCGCCGAAGGTTGCGTCAACGGCCACTTCGCCGGCGCGCGGGTCGAGCACGGCGACCAGCTCATTGGCCAGCACGG
>CAJBIG010000010.1 GCA_903953065.1 uncultured Solirubrobacterales bacterium | reverse complement strand
TGGCCGGCGCTGTCGCCGGCGAAGAAGATTTCATCTTCAGTACCGTCGCGGAGCCGGTGCGGAAACCAATTTCCCTGGTAGGCAACGGCGTCGCGGTCGAGACGCTCGGCGAGCGCAACCGTCGGTTCTTTTACGTGCTGGGTCGGATCGTAGGAACCGACGCCGATCCGGGCCTCGTCCCCGGCCGGAACGCGCCAGCCGTAGCCGCGGCGAACGATCGATCGCTCAATCCAGATGTCGAGCGCGTCGCCGGAGCCATCGTGTTCGGGATGGACCTCAAGCCCGCGCGAGAGCGGAGCCTGCGGCGGCTGGTAGTGAGGGCTGCTGAGCACGCGCCTCCAGCCAAGAGCGTCAACGACAAGAGGTGCCGAAATTGTGCCCCGGTCGGTAATCACGTTGATCGTGCCGTCTGCCTGACGCTCACCAACCGCCTCGACCTTCGCCGTCTCGAACCGTGCCTGACCGCATTGATCCCAAAGCAGCTCACAGAGCTGGCGGTAGTCGAACGATGACCAACTCCATGGCAGGCGATAGCGAACGCTGCCGGAGGGCGTTGTGAAGCTCATATATGGCAGCTCCTGTTTAATCGAATCGCTCAGCCCGAGCGCCTCGAGCCACGGCGTTGGGCAGGCACAGGCTGAGGTTTGACGCTCGCCGATTTCGTAACGGTCAACGACAAGCACGCTCGCTCCGCTACCGGCCAGCTCTCTTGCCACGGCGAGTCCGGCAAAGCTTGCTCCACAGATCAGGACCTCGGCGCGCGTTCCCTCGAGTGAGGTTCGCTGCGCGCCACGTGAGGTCGCGCGGACGGTCACGAAACCAGCGCCCAGGAGGACGCGCCAACGGCCTCCCACGGACGCAAGCGACTGGAACGGGTGACTACGTCGTAGCCGTTCTCTTCGACTCGATCAAGCACCTTCAGATAGACGGCGCGAGCAACTTTGATCCCTGGGCGCACGGGAGCGGGCAGGAGCTGACCGAGCGCTTCACTCTCATCGAAGAGAGCTCGCGCCCGCTGGACCTGCTGCGCGATGTGGTTGCGCAGCGCAGCGCTGGCAGTCCGTTCATTTAGATCGCGCTCCTCCAAGCCGGGCAGGTAAATACGGCCCATCTGCCAGTCGATCGGCACGTCGCGAATGAAGTTGGTCAGTTGGAAAGCAACCCCGAGCAACTTCAACAGAACGATCGCGCTGTCGGGCGCGTCGAGCAGCGGCGCGGCGACGGGGCCGACAGTTGCAGTGCCCTGCATGTAGTGATCGAGCTGTTCTTGGCTTCGCATCCGCACGCGCTCATCGCAGTCCGCGCGCATCGATTCCATGTATTCGGGGAGCAATTCGAGCGGCATCCCGTAGCGCGGGCCAGCATCGACGAGAGCGCCGATCACAGGGTGCATTGAATATCCGCGCATCAACCCCTCTTCGAGCTCCCGCTGCCAAGCGTCAAGCTCGGCGCGGCGCTGACCGTTTAGGCCAGTGTTGTCGGCGATTTCATCGGCGCCGCGGACATAGCCATAAAGCGCGTAAAGGGCTGGCCGCCGCTCGGCTGGCAGGCATGCGGTGGCAGCAAAATAGGTTGGGTCGTGGCGCAGCTGCATGCGCCGACACCTGCGATAAGAATCGTTGACAACCTTGTTTGGACTGAAACCCACGCCCCTACCGTAGACGGCCGAGTGAAAAAGCAGCAACCCGACATCTTTAATTGCGAGCTAATTGTCGTCAGCGGCAAGGGCGGCGTTGGCAAGACGACGATCGCTGCGGCGCTCGCTTTGATCGCGTCCGCCTCGAAGAAGCAGACGATCGTCTGCGAGGTCTCAGGCCAGCGACGCATACCTGCGCTGATCGGTCACCCAACCGCGGGAGCGCCCGGAGGCGAAGAGCAGGTCGCACCTGAGCTTTGGGCGACCACGATAGATCCTGAGTTGGCTCTCGTCGAATGGGCCGGCAAGTTGATCCGCCCGCGCGCGCTGCTGGATCTTGCTGTGCGCTCGAATAGTTTCGCCGGCTTCATCAACGCCGCCCCCGGAGGCCGCGAGCTGCTGACGATCACAAAGGCCGCCGAGCTGAGCCGCGACGAGCGCTGGGACGATGACGCCGACGGATATGAGCTCGTGATTCTCGATGCGCCTGCCTCGGGACACGGGCTGGCGATGCTGAAAACGCCGACGACTTTCGCGCAGATTGCCCGGGTCGGCCCGATTGCCAACCAGGCCCGCGAGGTCGAAGAGCTGCTGGCCGACGACCGACGTTGCCGGATTGTCCTCGTCTCAACACTTGAAGAGACACCCGTGAACGAAACACTCGAGCTGCAGGCAGCGCTGACGGCACAGCTGGGCCGCGGAGCCGATCTCGTCGTCGCCAACGCCCTGATCGAGGACAACCTCAGCAGCGAGGATCTCGGCAAGCTGGCTGCCAGCGGCGCGGTCGATGCCAGCACCGTCGCTGCGATCAACTCGAGGCACTCGCGCTCACTGCTTCAGCGTGATCAGCTGAATCGACTGCGCAGCGGCGCCGACTGCCCGCTGATCGTGCTTCCAGAGATCGCGAGCCACGCCGTTGGCCCTGACGAACTCGAGCAGCTGGCAGCGCTGCTGGCCGACGCGTTAGCTCAGCCGGCTTAGACGCTCAGTCGATTCCGAGTCGATCGAGCAGCCCCTCATCGGTGCGCCAGCTTCGACGCACTCGAACCGAGAGGTCAAGGTGAACCTGGGAGCCGACACGGTTCTCAATCTCGCCGCGCGCAGCAGTCCCGATCGCGCGCACCATCTTGCCACCGCGGCCGACGAGAATCCCCTTCTGAGATTCGCTCTCAACCCAAGCCAAGGCGCGCACGCGGAGCAGACCCTCGCGTTGCTCCTCGATCTCCTCGACGACGACCTCAACCGCATGAGGGAGCTCCTGAAAGGTTCGGCGCAAGATCTGCTCGCGAATCAGCTCGGCGAGCTCAATCGCCAGCGGCTGATCGGAAAGGTCATCGACCCCGAACAGCAGCGGGCCTTCAGGCATGAGTTCGGCGAGCCTTGCGACGAGAGGCTCAACGCCCTCACCCGTCTTCGCAGAGATCGGAAAGATCTCTGCGTCCAAGCCAAGCTCCTCAGCCGCCAGCAGCGACGTCATCGTGCGCGAGCGGTTGAGGCGGTCACCCTTGTTGACGGCTATCAGCACAGGCTTCGAGCTCTCTTTGAGCAGTGCGGCGATGAAGCGATCTCCTGCGCCGACGCCCTCTTCACCATTGAGAACAAAGAGCACCGCATCGCTCTCGCTGAGCTCCCGCTCAACTCGCCTTTGCATCCGCTCGGTCAATAGATCACGCGGGCGCTGAAAGCCGGGAAGGTCGACCATCACGAGCTGCGTCTGGCCACGCATTGCGATTCCGCGGATAGCCCTGCGCGTTGTCTGCGGACGGTCGGAGACGATTACGACCTTCTCACCGATGATCTGGTTGACAAGAGTCGATTTCCCGACATTTGGGCGACCGGCGAGCCCGACGAAGCCGGCCTTCGTCACCACGAGCAGATCTCGCCCTGCAGAGCCAGCATCTCGCCGTCGTCCGTTTCGTGATCCATTCCGACGAGATGGAGCGCACCATGGACGATCGCTTCGCGCAGATCTTCGGTCATCTCGGGGCAGATGATGATGTCGCCGAGTTCACGTGGGCCACTGCCGTCGCCATCGCCGTCAACGGGGAACGACAGAACGTCAGTTGGCCCTTCTTTGCCACGGTGAGCCACGTTCAGATCAGCGATCCTCTGCTCGCCGACAAGCTCAACAGCAACGTGGCCATCCTCGATCCCAGCCGACGCGAAGGCCAGCGCAAGCAGCCGATCAACCTCCGGCTCAGGGAGATGGCCGGCGGCCAGGTCTGCGCCGATGTAGTCAAGCTCGATCATCGCTTACCTGCCTTAAGCCTTGCGTCGTTCACGTTCGGCCTTCAGGTCCGGTGCCGAGCGCTCGGCGAAGGCCCCGTAGGCCTCCACTATCCGCTGGACAAGCCGGTGCCGGACTACGTCATCGGCACCAAAGCGGACGAAGTCAATGCCCTCTATTTCGCTGAGCACATCGGCAACTACAACTAGCCCCGACTGCTGCTCTTTCGGCAGGTCTATCTGCGTGATGTCGCCTGTCACGACCATCCGCGAGCCGAAGCCGAGCCTCGTCAGGAACATCTTCATCTGCTCGGCGGTCGTGTTTTGAGCCTCGTCGAGGATGATGAATGAGTCGTTGAGCGTGCGACCGCGCATGAAGGCCAGCGGCGCAACCTCAATGATTCCGTTCTGCAGGTACTCGCTGACTTTCTCAGGGTCGAGCATGTCGTTAAGCGCATCGAAGAGCGGGCGAAGATAGGGGTCGATCTTGGCCATCAGGTCGCCAGGCAAGAAGCCGAGCCGCTCGCCTGCCTCGACCGCCGGGCGCGTAAGGATCACGCGATTGACTTCGCCGCGAGAGAGTGCGGCGGCGGCCATCGCGACGGCGAGGAAGGTTTTCCCGGTTCCGGCCGGGCCGATCCCGAATGTGACCGTGTTGCCCCGCACGGAGTCGACGTAGCGCTTCTGGTTTGGCGTCTTTGGCGCCACCTTGCGACCGCGGTGGCTCCAAACGACGTCGCCCAGAACCGCGGCGGGCCTGACCTCGGCTTTCAGCGCGCCTGTCACTGAATGGATCGTGCCCTCCTCAAGATCGTGCCCTCCGTCAGCAAGGCCTGCCATCTCGTCGACGATCGTTGCCGCCGCCGCGACGGCGGCGGCTTCCCCATCGAGCGTGACTACGTTTCCGCGCACGACGATCCGGCAATCGAGCTCGGTTTCAAGCCGCCTCAGTACTACGTCCCCCGTGCCGCAGAGTGCGCTCGCCGCTTCGTTCGACAGCTCAATCGTCTGCCGCATCAGCCGCTTAGAGCCTCCTGGGCGATGGCAGAGACTCGTTTGCCATCGGCTTGGCCGGCGACCTTGGCCATTGCAGCCTTCATAACCTGCCCGGTGTCCTTCGCACTCTCGGCGCCGGTTTCGGCGATTGCGCCGGCAACGATCTCACGGAGCTGATCGTCGGTCAGCTCGGCCGGTAGATACTGCTCGATGATCGCTGCCTCGGCCTCCTCAGCTTCCGCGAGTTCGGGGCGCCCCGCTTCGCGATAGGCCTCGGCGGCTTCGAAGCGCCGCTTGCGCTCGCGGCGCAGAACGGCGAGCTCGTCGCCGCCGCCCTCTTTAGCGTCTTTTTGAAGCTCTGAGAGAACCAGACGCAGCGCTGAAACACGCTCTTTATCGCCGGCCTTCATCGCCGTCGTGATCTCGCTCTTGAGGGTCTCGCTGATCGGCACTGAGTTCATCGGCAACAGCTAACGCTAGTTCCCAGTGCTGTCAGAGACGTAGCTCGCTACAGCATCGATCTGAGCATCGGTCAGCACGTCCGCAAAGGCGGGCATTCCACCGCGGCCGTTGGTGACAATCGCTTTGACCGTTTCCTCGTCTGGCGCGATGCTGTCGAGATTCGGACCGACCTGTCCCGTTGAACCGGCGGCAGAGAGCGTGTGGCACTGAGCGCAGTTCGATGCGAACACTTTTTCGCCTTCAGCCGAGGCGACCGTGGTCGTCGAAGTGCCGGTAGTGGCCGGAGCGGCCGCGGTTGTCGATGAATCCTCGGATGAGCTTGAACCACAGGCGGCGAGGCCGACTGCGGCAATCACCAAGGCCAGGGCAGTTGGGGCGTGAAAGCTTTTCATCAGCCCAGTCTACGCGAGATCAACGCCATCGTCGTGAAGAATCAAATCGCATGGCGCGCCAGCAGCAGCGCCGCCCACTCACCGCTGATGCGACGATCCTGTTCTTGGAGGCCGTGGGCCTGCGAGAACGCAGCCGAAACCTCATCGGCCTGTTCGATCAGCAGACCGCTGGCGATCATCTGCTGCGGCGCTAAACCGTCGAATCCGGCCTTGGAAAGATCGAGCAGCAACGGCAGGAGCAGGTTCGCAACCACGAGCGGCGCCGTTGGGACGGCGCCATCTCGACGCAGATCGAAGCGCTCAGCAGTGACCGTTACGCCGTTGACGCGCGCGTTCTCGATCGTTGCTGTGACGCTCTCGGGCTCGTGGTCTAAGCCCAGCACCGGCGCCCACCCGAGCTTCGCGGCGGCAATAGCCAACACGCCGGAGCCACAGCCCAGATCGACGCAGCCGCCGCCAGGTTCGAGCCCGAGCATCAGCTCCAGGCAGAGCCGCGTTGTAGCGTGCGCGCCGGTGCCGAACGCCTGCCCCGGATCGACAACTAGATCGATCTCGTCCGCAGCAGCGCTCGCATCCTCCCACGGCGGCCGCACTCGTAGAACTTGCCCGCGATTCTCGATCGAGACGGGTTTGTGGAAAGCCTTCCAGCGTTGATCCCAATCGTCGCCTACTTCGCTAGTGACGATCTCAACTAGCGCGCCACCAGCGGCGGCCTCGAGATCGGGGAGTGCCGGAAGCTCCCCGGCGGCGCCATAGACGGCGTATTCGATCCGGCCATCGGGCAGTTCGCTCTCCTCGACTCCTGACGGAGCGAGCTCAACGAGCTCGGCTAGGACGATCTCGGCATCGGCCGCCTCCAGCCGGATAGCGAGCCGAATCAACGGCTGGAGCTAAGCAGTCGGCGCAGCTTCGCCCCAAGCCCCTCGGGCGCTGCGAGGTTCTCATCAGTCAGCGAGTCGGCGAGCTGCTGGTTGAGGCTGCGCTGCTCGTCCGTAAGCCGACGTGGGATCACGACGTTGACTACAACGCGGAGAGCCCCGCGCCGCTCCGGCCGCCGCAGCTGCGGCATTCCAAGTCCGTCGAGTTCAATGATCTCGCCTGGTTGGGTGGCCGCCGGGACCTTCACTGCGACCAAACCGTCGAGCCCTTCGAGCTCAAGCGTTACGCCGAGCGCAGCGAGCGGCGCAGGCACATCAAGCACGCTGATCAGGTCATCACCGTCGCGCAGCAGGTGGTCGCTCGCCTCGACCTGCACTTGTACGTAGAGATCACCGCTTGGGCCTCCGCGCTCTCCTGCGTGGCCTCGGCCGGCGAGGCGAATTCGCTGCCCGTCATCAATTCCGGCTGGGATTTCAATCTCAAGTTCGCGCCGGCGCACGACGCGGCCACGACCGTCGCAGCTCTGGCACGGCGAGTCGGCGATCTGACCCTGCCCGTCACAAGCGCCGCAGGCACGGCGCTGCAGCACCTGACCGAACGGTGAATTCGCGACCGCCTCGACGACACCCGAACCGTTGCAGGAATCGCAAGTGGTCAGCTTGCTTTCGGGTTCGGCGCCGTTGCCGTCACACCGATCGCAGAGATCGATCGCTTCGAAGGAGATCGTCGTCGTCTTGCCCGCCGCCGCTTCGGCCAGAGTGACGTTGACGGCGATGATCGCGTCGTCGCCTTGCGCCGGCCCGCTCTGGCCGCCACCAAAGCCGCCGCCGAAAAAGGCCCCGAAAAGATCGTTGAGTGAGCCGAACCCCTCAAAGTTGGGGCGCATACCGCCGCTGCGAAGCCCCTCGTGGCCGTATTGGTCGTAGATCTCGCGGCGGCGCGGATCGGAGAGAATCTCGTAAGCCTCGGCCGCCGCCTTGAACTTCGTCTCAGCGTCCGGGTCGTGGTTATTTACATCCGGATGCAGCTCGCGGGCCAAGGCCCGAAACGACTTTTTGATCGTCTGGCCGTCGGCGCCGCGCGGAACGCCGAGCAGCTCGTAGGGATCTCCGGGAACAGTGCTTGCCATCGCTTAGGCCGCGTCTACGTCTTCGATGTAGCGCGAGAGCTGCCAGGCGGCCTCGCGGACGGTTGCGATCACGGCGCCATAGTCCATCTGCAGCGGGCCAATCACAGACACGGTGCCGAGCTTCTGAGCGCGAGGCCCGTAGCCGGCGCCGACCAGCGCCAGCGATTGCAGTGCTGGAAGTTCGTTCTCGCTGCCGATCCGCACGACGACGTCGCGCTCGCCAAGCGCCAAGCGGAGCACGCCGAGCAGCGCAACACGACGCTCAAGCGCACTCAGCAGCTCGTTGATCTCGGAGAGGTTGTCGAGCCGGTCCCCCCCGAGAAGCCTTCCGGCGCCCTCGACGTAGAGCATCACTTCAGAGTCCGAGCGGAGGTCGTCGAAGACCGGCAGCAGCGCCTCAAGAAAGCCGTGCTCACTTGCGCCGAGCGACGTATCGCTAAGCCGCGCCGCGACCGTCCTAGCGCCCAGCTCGTGGCCGCTGAGCCGTTCGTTGAGGTACTCGGCCGCCCAGGCGATCAGGCCGCTGTCGATCGGCTGCTCGAAGCTGATCAGGCGCTTCGCGACACTTCCGGTTGAGGTGATGACGACGACCATCGCCACGTGTGGCTGCAGCGTCAGAACTTCGACGTGGCGGACGGTCGCAGCCTCAAGCGGCGGCGCCGAAACAATCGCCAGCAGGTTCGTTGCTTGAGCGAGCGTCGCGCTGGTCACGCGCATCGCCTGGTCTACCTCGCTTTCGACGATCGGCAGCTCCAGTTCGGCGCGCTGACCCTGAGGCAGAAGCCGATCGACGTAGAAGCGGCGGCCGGCGTCGGTGGGAATTCGCCCGGCCGAGGTGTGCGGGTGAGCCAGCAGCCCTTGCTCCTCGAGCACCGCCAGCTCATTACGGATCGTTGACGGGCCGAAATCGATCGCCGGATCGGCAGAGAGCGTCTTTGAGCCGACCGGTTGCGCGGTCGCTTGGTGGGTCTCAACGACCCGGCGCAGAATTAGCTCTTGGCGCTCGGTAAGCACGAGCAACGATGGTACCGGCGCAGGCTGCCGGGCTGCCAATCAGCGCCGTTAGCTTGAGTCGCCAAGCTCGAGCACGGCTAGGAAGGCTTCCTGAGGAATCTCGACGCTTCCAACCTGCTTCATCCGCTTCTTGCCTTCCTTCTGCTTCTCAAGAAGCTTGCGCTTGCGCGAAATATCGCCGCCGTAACACTTGGCGATCACGTCCTTGCGGTAGGCCTTGACGGTCTCGCGGGCAACGATCTTGGCGCCGATCGCAGCCTGAATCGGCACGTCGTATTGCTGGCGCGGGATCTTCTCTCGGAGCTTCTCAGTCAATGTGCGGCCAACCGCCTGGGCCTTGTCACGGTGCACCAGCATTGACAATGCATCCACCGGCTCGCTCGCCAAAAGCACGTCGAGCTTAACCATCTCCGACGCCTTCATTCCGCTGAGCTCATAGTCGAGCGACGCGTAGCCGCGAGTGCGTGACTTGAGCTGGTCGAAGAAGTCGAGCACGATCTCTGCGAGCGGCAGGTCGTAGCTCATCTGCACGCGCTCGGACGAAAGGTAGTGAAGTCCTGCGCTCTCGCCGCGCTTCTCTTGGCAGAGCTCCATCACCTGACCGACGTACTCATTCGGAGTCAGGATTGACGCACGGATCATCGGCTCGCGGATCTCGTCGATCCGGCTTGGGTCGGGCATCGCCGACGGGTTGTGAACCTCAACCGTTTCGCCGCTGGTCATCGTCACCTCGAAGCTGACCGACGGCATCGTCGCCATCAAATTGAGATCGTATTCGCGCTCCAGCCGCTCACGGACGATGTCCATGTGCAGCAGTCCAAGGAAGCCGCAGCGGAAGCCAAACCCGAGCGCATCGGAGGTTTCCGGCTCCCACGTCAGCGCGGCATCGTTGAGCGTCAGCTTTTCCAGCGCATCGCGCAGATCTGGGTATTGATCGGACTCGATCGGGAAGAGGCCGCAGAAGACCATCGGCTTGACCTCGCGGTAGCCAGGCAGCGGCTCGCTGGCCGGGTTGGCCTTCGTCGTCAACGTGTCACCGACGCGCAGCAAGGTGACGTCCTTGATGCCGGTAATCACGTAGCCGACCTCGCCGGCCAGAAGCTCGGGAGCGCTCACCATCTCCGGCGTAAAGAACCCGATGTCATCGATCTCGGCTTCTGTTCCGGCGACCATCGCCTTGATCGCCTCGCCCTTCGTGAACTTTCCATCGACTACGCGGATGTAGGCAACCACGCCTCGGTACTGATCGAATTCGGAATCGACGATCAGCGCGCGCGGCGCTCCGTCTGGATCGCCGCTTGGCGGCGGCACGTCGCGGACGATCGCTTCGAGCACCTCTTCGACGCCCTCCCCGGTTTTGCCGGAGATCTTGAGAATGTCGTCCGCCGGCTCGCCGAGCAGCTCAGCCACCTCGGCCGCAACGCGCTCCGGCTCGGCGCCAGGAAGGTCGATCTTGTTAAGGCAGGGAATCAGCTCAAGGCCGTTCTCGACCGCTAGATAAGTGTTGGCAAGCGTCTGCGCCTCAACTCCCTGCGAGGCATCGACCACGAGCACCGCTCCTTCGCACGCAGCTAGCGAGCGCGAGACTTCGTAAGTGAAATCGACGTGGCCGGGAGTGTCGATCAGTTGGAGCTGGTAGGTGACGCCATCGCGAGCCGTATAGAGCACGCGCACGGCCTGCGCCTTGATTGTGATGCCACGTTCGCGCTCAAGGTCCATTGAGTCGAGAACCTGCGCCCTCATCGCGCGCGGATCGACGGTTGAGGTCATCTCGAGAATTCGATCGGCGAGCGTCGACTTGCCGTGATCGATGTGGGCGATGATCGAGAAGTTGCGTATTAGTGACTGTTCCATGGCGGCTTGTGCTCGGGATACAGCGTAGGGCGAGCTCGAAGAGCTATTCGTCAGGAGCTCAGGCGCCGTAGGCGACTGGTGAAGAAGTGAAGGATCTGGTCGGCCTCCCGAATTCGCAACAACCTCACAGCGGCCAGGTAGACGAGCAGTCCGGCGGCGAGTGCGGGCAGCACGCCGATCAGTCGCGTCAGCGGACCGGCGCTGCCGATCGCGCCGTCGACAAGGAGCCAGATCCCGCGGCTGACGATGATCAGCAGAACCGCCGAGAAGATCACCTTGATCGTCATGATCAGAGTCTCGCGACCTTCAATAGAACCGCCGAGCTGACGGCGCAGGAAGATCATCTGTGCCGCGGTCATGCCGGCGCTCGCAACGACGGTTCCGATCACCGGGCCGGCGATCCCGAGCGGCTTGTAGAGAGCGAGCGAAACTGCCGCGTTGACAAGAAGGTTGACCGCCGCCAGGGCGCTTGGAATCCACGGCCTCTGGAGCGAGAAGAATGTGCGCGTAAGCAAGAGGTTGAGACCGGCGAACGGCATCGAGAAGGCAAACCAGAAAAGCGCCGTTGAGACCTCCACAGTTGAGGCGGCGTTGAATGCCCCGTACTGGTAGATCAGCTCCGTAATCGGCACGGCCAGCGCCATCGTCGCCGCCGCGGCAGGAACCAGCAGCAGCAGGTTCTGCCGCGTGCCGGTACCGACCAGAGCACGGAGCCCTCCGATGTCATTGCGCGCCACCAGACGGCTGAGCGATGGGAACAGAACTGTCGCCAGCGCAACGCTGAAGATCCCCTGCGGCAGCATGTAGATCCGGAATGCGGCATCGATCGCACGCGGGGCGCTGTCCGAGATCAGTGCACCAACGACGGAGTTGATCACGAGGTCGATGTTGATCACACCGAGCCCGATCGTGACCGGAATCATTAGCTTCAGAACGCGCGTTACGCCGGGGTCGCGCCAGTTGAAATGAAACTTGAGCCGGAAGTCAATCTTCGCCAGTACCGGGATCACCATCAGCAACTGGACGACCGTGCCGAGCAGTACGCCGATCGCATAAGCGTAGATCTGATCGTCGGCGCTGAACAACGGACGCAGCCCAATCAACGCTCCGATGATTACCACGTTCCAGACCAGCGGCGCGAGCGCCGGAATCGTGAAGTGGTGATAGCTGTTGACGATTCCTACCAGCAGCCCATTTATGCCCAGCAGCACAACGATCGGAAACAGCACCTGAGAGAGCCCGATGGCGAGGTCAACGAGCTGCGGCGTGAAGTTGTCGCCTGGGATGAAGAGCGGAATCAGGACGCCCGCGGCGAAGATGAAGATCGCGCTGAGCGCTCCGAGGACGAGGAGAATGATCCAAAACAGCGTCGAAGCCAAGAGGATCGCCTCGCGGCGACGCTTCTGCTCAAGGAACTCGGCGAAGACGGGGACGAAGGCGGCGCTCAGCGCGGCGTCAGCGAAAAGACCGCGCACAAGATTCGGGAGCTGGAAGGCGATGGTGAAGGCGGATGCTGCGCCGCTCGTGCCGAAGTAGCTGGCAGCAAGAATTTCCCGTGCCAACCCGGCGACCCGCGAGAGCCCGGTTGCGACCGAGAAGAGAACGGTGTTGCGCGCAACCCCGGCCTTGGCTCCTGGCGCTTCCGGGCCTTCATCGTCGATCTTCTTAACCGCGGCGCGGGCTGCAGCGGCTCCTGCTGCAGCGTCAGAGGCCGGAAGCACACCACCAGCAAATGAGGCATCGAGCACGGCCTCTTCGGCGCCGGGGTCATCCTCCGGCTCCGGGTCGTTTGGGCTACCTGGCCGCGAGGTCACTAGTCCCCAATCCTAAGGGTCGCCCCCGGCGAATAGGCAGGGCGCTAGAATTCGCCCTCGGCTATGGCCAATCTTAATTCACAGAAGAAGCGCAACGCCCGCAATGAACGCGAGCGTCTCGAGAACCGTCGTTACACGTCGGCAATCAAGACCTACCAGCGTCGCCTTGAGGATGCCGTAAAGGCCGGCGACGATGCTGTCGCTGACGCCGAGCACTTGAAGCTCGCGTCGATGATCGACAAGGCCGTCGCCCACGGTGCGCTGCACAAGAACACCGGCTCGCGCAAGAAGTCCCGCGCAACGCGGATCCGCGCCGGCGTCAGCGCCTAGCGCTAAGCGGCGATCCGTTCGATCACGCGCAGAGTCTCTGTGTCCTTGTCCAGCGCGCTCCCGCCGCGACTAGCCAGTTCGAGCGCGGCGAGCGCTTCAGTCGCCTCGCGCAACAGATCAGGGTCGGCGCTTCGCGCCTCCGCCAACCGGCGCTTCGCTGCGTAGCTGCCGCCGGGGATCCCAGCCACCGCCTGGGAATCGGTTGCTCCCGCTTCGAGCCGCTCGGCGATCGCCGTCACGTCACGTAGCCGCCGCACGATCGCGACGGCCAACCGACCGGCATCCTCGTTCTGCTCGCGCAAGCGCAGATAGGTAAGTAGCGCGGTGCGCTGGTCACGGGCGACGATGGCATCGACCAGGCCCCAAACGAGCAGCTCAGAGGAGTTGGCGGCGGAATCACCAACCTCCTCCACTCCGATCTTTGCACCCGGCCCATATTCGAGCGCAAGCTTCTCGAGCTCACGCAGCAGCCGCTGCTGGCGCTCTCCTACTTGGGCGATGAGCGCCTGCGCCCCCGCACCGTCAAGCGTCATTGACATCGTGGCGGCCTGTGCGATCACCCATGGCGGCAGCTCCTTGGATTTCAGCACCCCCTCGCTGGCGATCGTTCCCCCCAGCGCCTTTACGGCCTTGTGGAGCGCCTCCGGCGCCTGCTGGCGGCCGTCTTCGCAGGCGAAGAAAGCAATCGTTGTCTCGGCCGGCATTGCAGCCATCGCGGGAGCGAGGTCGGCTTTGACGTCGCCGTCGCGCCAGCGTTCGCAGCCGCCAACAATCAGGAACCGCCAACCGACGGCGAAGGTCATCGCACTTAGAGCGGCAGCGATCTCAGCGGGCGCCGAGCTGGCGGCATCAAACTGCTCGATGCCGCCGGCGCCACCTTCCAGTTCAGCCAGAGCGGCGAGCTTGCCACGCCGTTCGGAAACGCGGCCGTGGTCCTCACCGTGAATCAGATATGCGGCTTGGAACTCGGGCAAGGCGGTCAGTTTAGGTCGGCCGCTGGACGTGCAGCCCGTCGCTGTCAATTTCAATCCGCACTGTGCCGTCTTTATCGGTGCGCCAGGTGCGCACGCCTGCGTTGCGCAGCGCGCTCATCGTCTCGGCGGCAGGGTGGCCGTAGCTGTTTCGTGCTCCAACCGCAATCACCGCGACCTGCGGCCGCAGCCGCTCCAACAGCCGCGGCAGTCCGTCATCAGAACTACCGTGATGGCTGACCTTAAGGACGTCGATCAGAGGCAACTGGAGCGGTGCGAGGACATCTGATTCCGCGTCGGCGGTCAGCAGTAGTCGAAGTCCCGGGGCCCTCGCGAGAATCACGACCGCGCGCTGGTTCGGGTCGGCGGTGCTCGCTGAGCGAGAGTTGCCGCGCGGCGAGACAATTTCGAGCGTGAGCGAACCGAGGTTGATCGCATCCCCCGCAGATGGAGCGACCAGAGGCACGCCTTTGCGACCGGCGCTCTCCGCCATCGCACTCCCCTCTGGTTCGACTACTCCATCGCGGCCGTCAAGCAGCGCCGCCACCGGGATTGCGTCGAGGACTTCATCGGCGGCGCCAAGGTGGTCCGCCTGAGCGTGCGTCGCGACGAGCAGGTCGAGCTCTTTGATTCCTTCCTCACGTAGCCGCTCGACCACTCCACCGCCGGGCGGCCCGCTGTCAACCAAAACCGCATGCCCGCCGCTCTGCACCAGCGTCGCGTCGCCTTGACCGACATCGAGAAAACTGATCCGCGTCGTGCCGGGGGCAGGTGGAGCCACTACGGCGCGCTCGCGACTAACGAATAGGCCGATCGCTGCCACCGCCGCGCAGAGCGCTCCAACTGTCGCAGCGCGCCTGTGCCCGCGCCCGAACCGCACGATCAGCGCCAAACTGGCGCAGCCGGCTGCGACGATCGGCCCACCGGCGTTTACCTGAGCGGCCGGTAGCGCGGCGCTGAAGCGAGCGATCGTAATGATCGCGCTGAGCGGCCAGTAGGCCAGCCAAGTCAACGGAGCGGCGAGCGACGCGGAGAGTTGGCCAATGAGCGCGGCGACCATCCCCAGCCACGTGACCGGCGCGACAAGCAACGCGGCCGCGAGATTGGCTGGAAGCGAAACGAGCGAAAGCGTTCCAAATGCGGCAGCCGCGACCGGTGCGCTTCCCAGCGTTGCGGCAGCGGTCAGAGCCAGTGGCTCGCTGATCAGCGCAGGCACCCGCCGCGCCTCAAGCCGCTCGCGCATTGGCGCTGCAAGTAGCCCGATCGCCGCGACTGCGGCAAAGCTGAGCTGCCAGCCCGGCTGTTCACCGGCCAACGGGTCAACTCCCAGAGTCACTATCGCCGCCAACAGCAGCGCGTACCAGCGCGAACTTGGGCGCGAGGCAATCGCAGCGACGAGAACGGCTGCGCCCATCACGCCCGCGCGCTGAATCGACGCGCCGCTGCCGGCGAGCGGAACGTAAAGCGCGATTGCGAGCAGAGCGAACACCAGACGCACCGAGCGGGGCGCCCCAAGCGCGGCGCCGAGCGCGAAGACGAGCAAGACCAGCAGCGCGACGTTGGCACCGGATGCGGCAACGAGGTGGCCGAGGCCGGAGCGGCGCATAGCGTCGCGCAGTTCGGTCGGCATTGCGCTGTCGTCCCCGAGCGTCATTCCGCGCAGTAGCCCAGCTTCAGCCGATGGGAGCTGCGCGCTGAGCGCCGTCGTCGCGCGCCAACGTATGCGATCAACGAAACCGGCGAGCCCTCCACGCTGGCGAGCAGACACCTGAAGCGAACTTGGCTTGAGGATTGCGCGAACGTGCTGCGCAGCGAGCCAACCGTCGCCCTCTCCGAGCGGCCGCAACGAGCCGAAGACTGTTGCGATCTCACCGACTGCAATTTGCGGTGGCTTGTCGTTGCCGCGCACAAGCACCGGCTCACCGCGCAGTTGGCCGAGAGCCGACCAGCCGAAGCTGCCGGCTCGCGGCGCCTGCGTGAAGATCACTTCACCGCGCACGGCGTGGCCAATCAGCCCTGTGATCTGCGAACGATCGAGCGCGGAGAGCCGCGCGTCGGCAAATAGCGCTCCGAGCAACACTGCGGCCACGAGGCCAAACAGAAGGGGCGCGCCGGAACGCGTCACGACCGCCATCCCGGCGGCCGCCAGAAGCACGGCCGCCAGCGCCAGCGGCGAGCGCCAACCGAGGCCAAGGCCCAGCACGAGGGCGCCCGCCAGCAGATGGCGCGGGTGTCTGCGCAGCGCTTCAGCGGCCGAGCTCACGGAGTGACTTGCGAGCGCAGCGCCTCAAGCTTCTTCGGACCGATACCGGGAACTTCGCCAAGATCGTCAACGCTCGTGAAACCGCCGTTTTCGGTCCTCCACTGGATGATCTTCTCGGCCGTTGCCGGGCCCACCCCATCGAGCGTGTCGAGCTGCTCGGCGGTCGCGTTGCCGAGGCTAATTGGCGCTGTAGACGTAGAGCCTGCTTCGGCTGGCGCAGCGCCCGCGGCTGCCTTACCAAGCTTAAGCGGCACGATCACCTGAGCCCCATCGACGACCTTGGCTGCCAGATTGATCGCGTTTGCGTCACCGTCGCTTGAGGCCCCTCCGGCGCGGCGGACGGCGTCGCGCACGCGGGCGCCGGATCGAAGTCTGTAGACGCCTGGCCGCTGTACGGCGCCGGCAACGTGAACAACGGCGCGCTCGCCGCCGCGCTCAACAAGGCCGGCCGGCGCGGCAGCCGAGGAGCTCGAAGCGCGCTCGTACGGCGCCGAGCCGGGAGCGCCCTTCGGTGCCTCCCGTGCGAGCGACTTGCCTGCGATTGCAAGCGCGATCACGGCCACCACAGCGGCCGAGATCAAGACCGGTCTGGGAATCTCTCGCACCGTCGTGACGCTACGCGCGCTCCTGTTACAGCGCCAGCCAGAGCTAGTTACCGACCCCCATCAAAACTGTCCCCGCGCAGCGTTCAGCCAACGACGATGTTGACGAGCTTCCCGGGCACGACAATCACCTTCTTTGGTTCGCGGCCCTCAAGGTGAACCTTCACGTTCGGCGCCGCCAGCGCCGCCGCCTCCAGCTCCTCCTTGCTGGCGTCGCTGGCCACCTCGACGCGATCGCGGAGCTTGCCGTTGACCTGGCAGACAAGCTCATAGCTGTCGCGTTCGAGCATCGCAGCGTCGGCCTTTGGCCATGGCTGCTCCCAAAGCCGCTCACCGGTCAGCAGGAAGTAAGCGTCGGTCGTTACGTGAGGAGCAAACGGGAAGCAGAGCGACGAGGCCGTCTCGAGAGCGAAGCGTTGCGCGGCGAGCCCCGCACTATCGCGCAGCCGGGAAACATCATTAATCAGCTCCATCACCGCCGCGATCGCTGTGTTGAAGGCAAAGCGGCGGTCCATGTCAGCGGTCACCTTCTCGATCGCCCAGTTCGCCTTTCGCAGCAGCTCCAGATCGGCTGCCTCGTCGCCGGCAGATGCGCTGGCCGCGTCGTGATCTGCGACCTCGGCGCTCAGCCGCCAGAGCCTTGACAGGAAGCGGTGGACGCCCTCGACCCCCTCGTCCGACCAGTCGGCGTCCTGATCGGGGGCGCCGATGAAGAGAATGTATGCGCGGGCGCTGTCAGCGCCGTAGCGATCAACGATCGCTTTGGGCGACACGACGTTGCCGCGTGACTTCGACATCTTTGCCCCGTCGCGCGTGATCATCCCCTGCGTGAAGAGCCGCGCGAACGGTTCATCGACATCAAGGTGACCGAGGTCGGCGAGCGCCTTGCAGAAGAATCGCGCGTAGAGCAGGTGGAGAATTGCGTGTTCGACGCCGCCGATGTATTGGTCGACCGGCATCCACTCGCGCAGAATCGCCGGGTCCCAGGCCGCCTCATCGTTTGACGCGTCGCAGTAGCGCAGGAAGTACCAAGACGAGTCAACAAAGGTGTCCATCGTGTCGGTCTCGCGCTCGGCCGCGCCGCCGCAGTTCGGGCACTCGGTGTTGACCCAGTCGGTTGCGGCGGCAAGCGGCGATTGGCCTTGCGGGGCGTAGTCCTCGATCACCGGCAGCATCACCGGCAGCTGATCATTGGGAACTGGAACGATTCCGCACTCCGGGCAGCGCACGATCGGGATCGGACAGCCCCAGTAGCGCTGGCGGCTGATCAACCAATCACGAAGGCGGTAGTTGACCGCCAGCTTGCCCTTGCCTTCGTTCTCGAGCCAAATGACGATCTGATTCAGCGCCTCACGGTTGGGCTGTCCGTCGAACTGCGGCGCGCTGTTGACCAGCACAC
>CAJBIG010000009.1 GCA_903953065.1 uncultured Solirubrobacterales bacterium | reverse complement strand
CCGCCAACTCCAGTCAAGATGCCGAGGGCAAGAATGCCGGCCGCGTCGAACTTGGCCCTCACTCCGATCAGCGCGCCGAAGAGCGCGTTGGCCGTTACCGCCAGGAGGTCTATCCAGGTGGGAATCGTCAGTTGGGTCGTGATCACTGCGTGAAATCTAATGCGCGACCGCGGTTCGTGTGCGATGACGGGCAAGCGACGCCAGTGATGGGCAGCAGGCGGCTGGTGGTTTTACCGGCCCGCTCTAGTCGGCGTCGCGGCGCTTGCGTAGCTCGATCGGAGCGTCCAAAGGCTGGGGGGCTACCCAGTCGCGTGAGCGGGCCACGATCCGCAGGCCAAAGATGACTAGGACGGCGAAGATCGCGGTTTCGTTGGCTGGCGCGCCTAGCTTGATCGCCGCGACGTAGACAACAAGCCCGGCGAACGCCGCTGTCGCGTAGAGATGGCCGCGCTGGAAGATCGCCGGCGGCTTGGTAGTCATCAGATCGCAGATCACGCCGCCGCCGAGCCCGGCGATCAAGCCAACGAGGATCGCCGGCACCGGGCTGATTCCGTTTGCCAGGGCCTTGTTTGCCCCGGTTACGCCGTAGAGGCCAAGCGCTGCAGCATCAAAGATCAGCAGCAGCCAGGCCAATCGCGTTAGCTGATGGGCGAGAACTGCGACCGCTGCCGAAGCAATCACCGCAGCCACGATGTACCAGGGGTTCTTGATCGCTACCGGCAGTTGATTGAGCAGAATGTCGCGCAGGAGCCCGCCGCCGAGTCCGGTCAAGATGCCGAGCGCGACCACGCCGGTGACGTCGAACTTCGCCCGCACAGCTATCAGCGAGCCGCCCAGAGCGGAGGTGGTGACTGCCGCTAGGTCTAGCCAGAGCGGGGTCTGGACGGGGTCGGGGATCACGCAAGGGAAACCTAGAGAGCGAGGCGGATGCGTCAGCCGTCAGATGTAGGGTCACAACGATGACAACCGCTGCGGTAGCGATCGACAACGTCAACCCGAAGCGCTGGCTTTCGCTTTTGGCGCTCTGCACCCTGACCGGCCTCGTCTGGCTGACCGCTACCGACATCTCAATCGCGCTGCCAACAATCGGCCAGGCCTTCGGCGGATCGATGGACAGTCTGCAGTGGGCCGTCAATGGTTACTTCCTCGCCGGTTCTCTGATCGTGCTCGGCGGGCGGCTGAGCGACATGAAGGGCCGCCGGAAGGTCTTCGTCTCCGGTGGCGTTCTGCTGCTGATCGGGTCGGTCATCGCAGGAAGCGCCAGTGGCACCGAGCAGCTTGTGATCGGCCGCGTGATCGAAGGCATCGGCGCTGCCGCGATCCTTCCCTCCTCGCTCGCAATCGTCGCGGTTCAGTTCCCCGAGCACGAACGCGCCAAAGCGATCGGGATCTGGATCGCCGTCGCCTGGGGTGGGCAAGGGGTCGGGCCGCTGATCGGCGGCGGCCTGATTGAAACGTTCGGTTGGGCTTCGATCTTCTGGATCAATCTGCCGCTGGGAATCGCCGCGATCTGGCTCGTAATCCGAACGACGCCTGAGACCTTCAACACGCGCGAGGGAGCGAAGCTCGATGTTCCCGGGGCGATTGTGATTACAGGCGCTCTG
>CAJBIG010000008.1 GCA_903953065.1 uncultured Solirubrobacterales bacterium | reverse complement strand
TTATGATTCCGCTGCTCTAACCAGCTGAGCTACTCCGGCGGGGCGCGCTGATCGTACCGAAAGAATCAGCGCTGCCGTGTGGTGGGCGGGTAGCTTTCATCCGTGCTCGCCGATAGTCAAGCGGTTCAATGGCGTCTACGGGGGGCGACGTTCCTCTCCAGCTTTGACCGCTTCGCGATACCGCCGCTGCTGGTGCCGATCAGCGCCGCCTTCGGGATTCCGCTGGGAACCGCTGCACTCGTGGCCAGCGCCTACTTCATCGCCTACGGCGTGAGCCAGCCGTTCTGGGGCGCACTTTCCGATCGCGTTGGGCGAGTGAAAGTGATCCGATTCTCAGTTGTCGCGGGTGCCGTTTGTTGCGTCGTGGCGGCGCTCGCCCCGAGCTTCACCGTGCTGATCGTCTCAAGGACAATCAGCGGAGTTCTCTTCGCGGCGATAGTTCCAACGGTCGTCACCTACATCGGTGACACCGTCGACGTGCAGCAGCGTCAGCACGCGCTGACGCTGACGATTGCCTCTGCGTCGGCTGGAATCGCCGTGGCGACGATCATCGGTGGACTCTGCGCGGAGCTGATTAGTTGGCGCGCCGCGTTCCTCTCAACCTCGGTGCTGGCCGTAATTCTTTCGCTCACTTTGACAAGGATTCCCGAACCGGTTCGCCAGCGCTCTTCGGATAGCTATCTGCGGCTCGCCAAGTCCGCGCTGGCGCAGCGCTGGGTGTTGGTCGTACTCGTGATCGGTTTCATTGAAGGGGCTGTGATCCTCGGCTCGCTCACCTTTATCTCGGCTTCGCTCCAAGAGCAGGGCGTTGGTGCGGCCATCGCCGGTTCAGCGGCAGCAGGGTTCGGAATCGCAAACGTCTGCTGCGTGCCTGTCGTTACGCGCGCAATCAAGCGCTTCGCGTCGCCGCTGATGATTGCCTTCGGATCGGCGCTCGCGGCCGCCGGCCTGCTGATCGCGGCTGCCGACACCGCCGTGGCGACGGCAATGATCGCCGCGCTCGGGCTCGGCGCAGGCTTCGGCTTCCTCCACCCGACGATGCAGCTCTGGGCGACGCAGGTGAACGCGCAGGCGCGCGCAGTGACGGTTTCGTTCTTTGCCGGCTCCGTCTTCGTTGGCGGCGCCGCAGCGAGCGCCGCCGCCGCGCCGCTTGCCGACGGCGGCAGCTTCAGCCTGATATTCCTCGTTGCGGCCGCTCTCGCTCTGCTGCTGGCAAGCGCCGGCGCTCGGTTGAGGTCGCGCTACGTCAGCTCAATTGACGCTGACCGCGCCGCAAGCGGAGCGGCCCCAGCTTCGCTCTGAACGATTCGGCTTCGCTACTGACCCGGCGGCTGCGGGCGCCACCAAACCGCCTGCGGCTTACCGCAGGCGCGGTTGATCGCGAAGCCAGCAACGGTCACGACGAGAACGCCAACAAAGACCGCCAACCAGTCGCCTGGACCCTTCAACAGTCCTGCGGCGATGATCATCGCCGTTGCGACTGCCGGCACGTGTAGAGCCCGCAGCAAGATGATTCCGGCAATGCCAAGCGCAACGGCCACAATCAGTGCTCCGGAACG
>CAJBIG010000007.1 GCA_903953065.1 uncultured Solirubrobacterales bacterium | reverse complement strand
CTCTCCGACACGCTCGGCGGCGGCGGCGGCGCGATGGCCTGTTTCGCGCTGATGGCGATCATCGCGCTATTCGTCAAGGTCGTGCGCGATACTGCGCCGAAGGCACAAAATGGATAACGAATCAATCATTCTGCTGGTCGGCGGCTTCAGTGCCGTCTTTGGCGCCGCCGCGTGGGTTGGTCTGATGGCTGCGCCCGCTTGGCAGTCCTACAGCACGCTCTGGCAGAGGCTGGCTGGAGTCTTCCTTTCTCTGTACGCGCTCGCGGCGTTCATCGTTGTCGGCATTGCACTGGGCGCGGTTGTGATCTGGTTCTGGGACCGCGTCTCAACCTGATTATCCGGCGCGCGTAGAATCGTTCCATGTCCACGCCGGCCAGCCGGAGTTCTGCTTCGCTCGATCTTGAAGCGCTCGAGGCGATCACCGACGCCGTCGAGTCCGGTGCCGGGCTCCCCGAGGTTGTTCGCGCCGCGGCGCGGGCGCTTGAGGCGAGCCTCGCCGTGAGCGACCGTGCCGGCCACGTGCTGGCCGTGGCGGCGCGCTCAACTGCCGATGAAGCCTCGCTGCTGGCCGACGGCAGCGGCGTCCGATTGATTGAGCTGCGTGTAAGCGACGCACCGGTTGGAGTGCTGCGCCTGCGCCCTCGCGGTGAGCTTGACGGCTCGCTGTTGCGCCTCGTGACGACGTTGATCAGTTCTGAGGTTGAGCGCGTGCGAGCGCCCTCGCGCGCCTCGGCCGAAGCCGCCGAGCTGTTCCTGCTCGCCCTCTTGGCGAGGGAGATTGAGGATGGCGTCGCGGTCGCGGCGGCTGCCGCCGAGCTGGGGACGAACCTCGATGGTGGCGCCAGCATGATCGTCGTCCGCGCCCACGCCCACGTCGCCGCAGGTGAGGGGCGCCGCGCGCGCGTCCATTCGCTCGTTGATCGCGCGGCTCGCGGCGTTGCGGCCGATTCGTTAAGTGCGCTGACGCCGCCGCGCGATCTTCCCGGCGACGACGTCGCCGTGTTGCTGGCCAGCGGCGACGATGCGGTTGCCGCTCGCGCTGGGGAAGCGATTCGCAGCGAGCTGCTCTCAGGTCTTCCCGGCCACACAGTCACGATCGGCCGCAGCCGCCCTTGTGAGGACCCGGCGCAGCTCCACCGCGCGGCCGCCGAGGCGCTGCTGGCCGTGAATGTGGCTGAAGGCGACGACGACCACCCGGTGATGGCCTTCGAGCAGACCGGCGCCTACCGGCTGCTGCTCTCGGCGATGGCCGACAACCCCGACGAGCTCCGGCGCTTCTACGCGGAGACGGTGGAGCCGCTGGTCGCCTACGACGAGCAGTACGAGACCGACTTGTTGCTCACGGTCGAAACCTTCCTTGAGGCCGACGGCAACGTCGCCGGCACCGCGCAGCGGCTCTTCACTCACCGCCATACGGTCCGGTACCGACTCGAGCGGGTTCGCGATCTTTGCGGTCACGACGTCGGTTCGAGCGACGGCCGCGAAAAACTGAGCCTCGGGCTGAAGGCGATGCGGGTGCTTGGAATCCCGCGCCGTGGCGGCCCTGCCGGCGAGCCCGGCCTCAGCGGCGGCCGCGTTTCGAAGCCGCGCTGAAAGGTTTGCTCGCCGTCGCCGGCGGCCAGTGCTTATCATCAGGGGAGCCCAGTGGGGGGTGGTGTAACGGCAGCACAACGGCCTTTGGCGCCGTTAGTCGGGGTTCGAATCCCTGCCCCCCAGCTAACAGGCCTGCAGGTGTTCGCCCGTAGGTGCGCTTTCGGCGCCTGCGCTCTACGATGTGAACGTGTCCGCTCACACCGCCGTCATTTTGGCCGCCGGCCAGGGGACACGAATGCGTTCGCGCACGCCGAAGGTTCTTCATGACCTCTGCGGCCGTCCGCTGATCGAGTGGGTACTCGTAGCCGCGCGCGAAGCAGGCTGCACGAAGTTGATCGTTGTCGACGCGCCTGCCCGCCCGCTCGAGGGTCTGCTCGGTGAGGATGTTGAGCTCGTCGTCCAACCTCAGGCCGACGGCACCGCCGGCGCAGTCGCGGCCGCAGTCGAGTCACTCCCTGGCGGCCGCCCCGTTGTGGTTCTAAGTGGCGACGTGCCGATGATCAGCTCCGAAACAATCGGCGAGCTGATCGCAGTTCACGAGCGGAGCGCCGCCGCCGTCACGGTCGCAACCGCGTTGCTTGACGACCCGAGCGGTTATGGGCGCGTTGTTCGCAGCGCCGACGGTCGGCTCGAGAAGATCGTCGAGACTAAGACCGACGGTGACGCGACGGCCGAAGAGCTCTTGATCACGGAGGTCAACAGCGGCATCTATGTGTTCGACCCTGCCGCGCTGACCAGCGCGCTTCCTGGCGTTGGCAGCGACAACAGCCAAGGCGAGCGCTACCTGCCCGCAGTACTGCCGCTGATCGCGGCCGCAGGCGGCACGGTAATTGCACACGTGGTCGATGATCCTTCGATGCTGCTCGGCGTCAACGATCGGGTTGATCTCGCAGAGCTTCGCGATCTCGCGCAGATGCAGATCATCGAATCTCACTTGCTCGGCGGCGTCGACATCATCGCCCCGGCCTCAACTCAGATCGACGTCAACGTTGAGATCGGCGCCGACAGCGTGATCGAACCGTTCACCGCGCTCTGCGGCGCGACGAAAGTCGGCGAGCGCTCGACAATCGGCCCCGATTCAACATTGACCGACGCGATCATCGGCGACGAGGTGACTGTGCTGCGCAGCCACCTGACCGATTGCGAGGTGCGCAGCCACGCCAGCATCGGCCCGTTCTCGCACCTTCGCCCCGGTTCGCTGGTGCGCGAGCGCGCCAAAGTCGGTGCCTTTGTTGAACTGAAGAACGCCGACATTGGCGAGGGCGCGAAAGTTCCCCACCTCTCATACGTTGGCGATGCCGATGTCGGCGCGGCCGCCAACCTTGGCGCTGGGACGATCACGGCCAACTACGACGGCGTTAACAAACATCGCACCGTTTTCGGTGAGCGCGTTCATGGCGGAGTTCACGTCTCCTACATCGCACCGGTCGAGGTTGGCGATGACTCCTGGACGGCGGCCGGCAGTGTCATCACCGAAGCGGTGCCGCCAGGCTCGCTTGCGATCGGCCGAGGGCGCCAGGAGAACAAGGACGGCTACGATGCGCGCCGCAAGAGTGACGGAGAGGAAAAGAAATGACCGATCTCGCGCCTAGACTCCCGATCGAAATGGTGACGACGCAGAGCGGCCTGCAGCCAGCTACCAGCATCCCGATCGATTACGACAAGCGGATGATGGTCGTCTCCGGCCGCGCCCATCCGGAGCTGGCGGCGAAGATCGCCGACCGCCTCGGCGTCGATCTCGGCCCGGTGACGCTGAAGACCTTCTCCAACGGCGAGGTCTACTGTCGTTTCGACGAGTCGATTAGAGGCGCCGACGTCTTCATCGTGCAGCCAACATGCGGCAACGCGGCAACTGGAGTGACGGCCAATGACGCGCTGATGGAGCTGATGGTGATGATCGACGCCGCCGTCGGCGCCTCGGCTCATCGCGTGATCGCCGTAACGCCTTGGTACGGCTACTCACGTCAGGACAAGAAGTCGGCCCCGCGCGAGCCGATCAGCGCGCGGCTCGTGGCGCGGATGCTTGAGTCTGCCGGTGCCGACCGCGTGCTTACGATGGATCTCCACGCCGGCCAGGTCCAGGGCTTCTTCCAGATCCCGGTCGACCACATGACGGCGATGTTCATGCTGACCCAGTACTTCGAAGATCTCGGCCTCGATGATCTCGTCGTCGTTTCGCCTGATGCCGGGCGCGTCAAGCTGAACAAGAAGTTTGCTTCGAAGATCGGCGCCGAGCTGGCGATTCTCGACAAGGAACGCCCCGACCACCAGGTAGCCGAGGTTGGCTACGTGATCGGTGACGTCGCCGGCAAGACTGCCGTGCTCGTTGACGACATGATCGACACCGCCGGCACGCTCGCCGTCGCCGGCCAAGCCGTGCTCGAAGCCGGCGCGACGAGCGTCTATGCCGCCGCTACGCACGGAATCTTCAGCGGCGCCGCCTGGGAGAACCTCGCCAGCGCGAGCTTCGAGCAGATCGTCGTCACCGACACCGTTCCGTTGCGGCCAGGCGCGCCAGAGAACGTCCGCGTTCTGACCTGCGCCGACGTGCTGACCGATTCAATCCGCCGGATCTTTACCGACGACTCTGTCAGCGAAGTCTTCGGCGGCGAGAACCAGCTCTTCTAGCTTCCGCCGCCGATCACAAAGCCGCGCTCGACCAGCGTCACAACAGCAGTCTCAAAGGCGGCGAAGTCACGCGCCAAGAGGTGCTCGATCGGGCGGCCGCTTGGCCCATCGGTTCGGAGCCAAAGTTTGAGAACTTCGGGGCCAACGTAGGCCTGCGCCTCTTCGCTTAGTTGCAGCAGGATCGGCAGCTCCGGCCGGTGGTCGAGGCTGTCGGAGATGATCTCGATCGGGTTGCTGTCGAGCGTCGCGCAGAGCTCCTCGTCGCTCAGACCAAGCCGCCCCATCAGCATTACGGCTGCGCTATCCACCGCTCGGCTCTTCAGTCGCCGCGGGCTTGAAGCCGTGCGGCCGGCTCGCGCCTCTGCTCGCCGGGCCAGAAACCAGTGATGTAACGGAAGCCGGTTGCTCCGGCGCGAGTGAAGGTGGCTGTCGTGACGGCAATGATTGAGCCTTTGATCGCGGCGGCGGCGATCACCTCGGGCCAGCTTGCAAGTTCTGTCGTCGCTGTCGGAGGTTCGCTCCCGCGCGTCCGCTCCCAGCCGTCGATGAAGGTCGTTTGACCGACGCGCTTGGCCAGCACGGTTCCAAGCAGCAGGCCAACCGGCATGAAAAGAATCTTCGCAATCACGTTGCCAGAATACCGCCAGAGCGAAGCCAGGCGCGGCGACCGGCGCCGGCCGCCCACCCGGGCTTTACCCTTCGAGGTCGTGATTCTTCCGCGAATCTGGGTAATCGTTTTGCTCGGAATTCTCTTTCTCGCCGCTTCGTTCTTCGTTGCGCGCTGGCTGACGGCCGAAAATCGCGAGCGCAATGCGGTTGTTGAGCTGCTTCAGCTCCAGAGTGAGGGCGATGCGGCGGGGATGATTGCCGCGATTGACGGCTGTGCGCAGGAGCCAGCATGCCGGGCCGAAGTGCAATCCAACGCGCGCCAGCTCAGCGACGGTGGATCGCTAAAGATCTTGCGCTTCGACTCCGCCGGCGCCTATTCGATCGGGGACTCAACCGGCCAGTCGCGGATCGCATGGAACCGCGGCGGTACAAGCCCGGCCGTCGTTCAGTGCATCGAGGTTGAGCGCCGTGGGCTGGCATTCTTCGGGGGGAGCATCACGCTCCGCTCGCTCAGTCGCCCAATCGGCAGTGAAGCTTCATGCCCAAGCTAGCCCGCCTCTGCGTCGTGCTGCTCGCGGTCGCTGCCCTACCGGCCGCAGCCGCACAGGCCGCGGAGAGCTCAGGCGGAGCCGCGCCGAGAGCAAAGACGCTCTACAGCGACGGCCCCTCCGGCCGCTACCTCGTCGATGGGAGTTGGCTCAGGCGGCTCGATCCAAACAACGTTGGCCTTGCTCAAGGCTGGCAGAAGCAGGGCGGCGGGGCCGAGTGGACGCCGACCAAGGTGCCGAACGCATGGAATGCCGGCGACGACAGCTTGACTTCCTACCTCGGCTCGGTCGGCTGGTACCGCAATGATCTCCGTCTGCCCGCCGGCGCTCCTGACCGCTCTTGGGTGATCCGCTTCGAGCAGGTCAACTATTCGGCAACAGTCTGGCTCAACGGAGTTCAGATTGGCTCGCACTCCGGCGCCCATGAGCCTTTTGAACTGCGACTGCCAAAGGCGATCGTCAAGACCGGCGCGGCGAACAGCCTCGTCCTTAGGATCGACAGTCGACGCACGGTCAACGATCTGCCGCCATCGCGCAATAACGAATTAGGCGAGCCGCAAGGTGGCTGGTGGAACTACGCCGGCATCTTGCGCGAGGTTTACCTGCGCGCAGTCGATCAGGTCGACATCACTTCGGTCAATGTGCGCCCCGATCTGCGTTGCCCAAGCTGCGCTGCCGTCGTCAACTGGCAAGTGAAGATCAGCAACCTCGGCGCGAG
>CAJBIG010000006.1 GCA_903953065.1 uncultured Solirubrobacterales bacterium | reverse complement strand
CCGGCACGTAGACGCTGGTGGCGCGGCGGCGAGCCTCGCGATCGACCGGATCGCCGGGCCGCACGTAGGCGCTGACGTCGGCGATGTGAACCCAGATCCTCGTGCGCGCATCGCTCAGCTTCTCGGCTGAGATCGCATCGTCAAAATCCTTCGCGCTTGAAGGATCGATCGTGAAGGTCGTCAGCTCGCGCAGGTCGCGGCGCCCGGGCTCCGGATGCGGGTGCTCGCGCGCAGCCTCGGCGGCTGCCAACACCGTCTTTGGGAAGCGGCGGCGCAGGCCGCGGTCGAGCATCAACGCCTCAACAACGTTGCGCGCGATCTCCGGGCTGCCGAGCAGCCGCAGAACTTTGGCTCGCGCGTTGCGCGAACCGGCGCCGGGCGTGGCTATGAGCGCAAGCTTCCCGGCCTTCGCCTTCGCCGGCGGCTTGCCGATGCTGATCTGCTGGCCGGGCTCGAAGAACGGCTGGCCAACGAGGAACTGGCCGCGCTTTTCGAGCAGCACGACCTGAGGCTCGCCAGCGGCGCGCTCGGGCTTTGGCGGTGGCGCCACTTAGTTCACTTTGGCGCAGCCGCCAAGTTTGGCCAGAGCTGCGCGCAGCGCCAAGTCCTTAGTCGCATCGTCGGGCTGCTTGACGAGGAGGTCGGGCTTGAGGCCGGCTCCCTTCGCAACGCCCTTGCCACCGAGGTTGCGCCCCTTCGGCGTGAAGTACTGGCCGGCGGTGATGTCGAGCGCGCCACCGTTGGAGAGCTCAATCACCTGCTGGAAGACGCCCTTACCGAAGGTCTTTTCGCCAATCAGCGTGGCGCGACCCCGATCCTGCAGCGCCCCGGCGACAATCTCCGAGGCCGAGGCGGTGCCGCCATTGGTGAGCACGACGAGGGGCGCTTTCGGCACGATCGGGTCGCCGGTCGCGTCGAGCGTCTCCTCTGGAACGTTGCGGCCGCGCGTCGTAACGATCGGCCCGCCGGCGAGGAAGGCACTGGCGACCAGCTGCGCCTCATCGACCAGCCCGCCGCCGTTGTTGCGCAGATCGAAGATGTAAGCCTGGGCGCCCTTCTTCTTGAGCTTCTGAAGCGCGGCGTAAACCTCGGCGTGAGCGCCCGAGGTGAACGATGAGAGCGCGACTATCCCGATCTTCTTGCCGCAGACGGTCTTCATCAGCGAAGCGACAACAGGGACGCTGATCGCGCGGCGCGTGGCGACAATGGTTCGTTCCTTCCCATCGCGGACAACCTTGAGGCGGACCTTCGTGCCGGCCGGGCCTTTGACCAGTTGCGAGGACTGCTCCGTCGTCAGGCCCTTCAGCGAGCGCCCGTTGGCTTCGACGATCTTGTCGCCGACCTTGATTCCCGCCTCTTTTGCCGGCGAGTCTTTGTAGACCGAACGAATAACCAGCCCACGCTTGCTGCGGTCAACGGTAACGCCGATCCCGGTGAAGCTGCTGGCCTGCGCCTCTTCGAACTTCTTGTACTGGGCCGGCGTGAAGTAGGTCGAGAAGCGGTCGTTGAGCTTCTTGACGGCGCCGGCAATGGCAGTATCGGCGAGCTGACCGGGCGGCAGTTTGCGGTAGTAGCTGTCGTTGATCTCGTCGAGCGCCTCGTTGACAACGATTTCGTCATTGCTTCCAACCAGGACGCCGCGAAAAGGCTCGGGAACCAGGTTGCCGCTGCGGCCGCCGATCCAAATTCCCACGATGAGAGCGAGGACCACGGCAACGAGCGCGCAGAAGGCAAGGACAACGACCAGCAGTGATATGGCTATGCGGCGTGAGGACATTGATCTCTATGGCACTCTTCTAAGCGCCCAAAGAGAGGGTAGGGCCGTGGCAGCAAGCAGGGAGCGAGACGGCGTCTAAACCTGCAGGAAGCGGCGCATCGAGATCGCCGAGCCCAGCGCACTGACGCCGATGCCAGCGCCGAGCAGGATCGCAACGAGAACACCAAAGCCGATCGTGCTTGGTGCTGAAAGCAGCGCGAAGTCGTTGACGAGCGGATCTACGAGCGCAACCTTCATCACGCCGAGCAGAAGAATCGCCAGCAGCGCGCCGAGCGCGCCGAGGATCACTGCCTCGAGCACGAATGGCCAGCGAATGAAGCCGTCGGTCGCGCCGACCAGCTTCATCACCTGAATCTCGCGCCGGCGAGAGAAGACGGAGAGACGAATCGTGTTTGAAATCAGCAGCACCGAGGCGACGATCAGCAGCGCTGCAAGCAGCCCCGTCGTCAGCTTGACGACGCGCGTGGCGGTCAAAATCTTGTCGGTGTTGTCCTTCGACGAACCAACCGATTCGATCGACGGATCGATCGTCGTCCGCCCTCCTCCGGGGGTCGTCGGCTCGATCGCGCTAACGAGCGCGAGTGCGTTGTCCGGGTTCTTCGGCGTTACGCGAAGCGTGTCCGGGAGCGGGTTTGAGCCGAGCAGGTCATAGGCGGCCGGGTTCTTGCGGCGCTCCTGCGCGTAGGCGGTGCCCTTACTCACGTACTGAACTGACTTGACGCCATCGAGCTCTGTTAGCTGCGTGCGCACGCGCTGGGCATCTGCCGGCGTCGCGTCGCTCTTCATGTAGACGTTGACGATCACCTGGCCGCGAACATCGTTGGCGGCACCGGTGGTGGCCTGAACGATCGGAATGAAGACACCGAGCACGAGCAGCGTTACAAGCACCGACGCCAGCGCAGCAAAGCTCGGCACAGCGTTGCGCGAGATTGAACTCAGTGCCTCACGGGTGAAGAAGCGGATGCTCATTAGTCCCTAAACGCCTCATCGAAGTCATCGCCCGGCTCGCGCTTCTTCGGCACGCGCTGTGGCTCGGGCGCAGGTTCGCGCAGCAAGGCGCCAAACTCGGCCGTGGACATATCCGTTGGCGCGTACTGACCATCGAGCTGATCGCGCACGACAACTCCCTCAGCGAGCTCGATTACGCGGCGGCGCATGCGGTCGACCATCGCCGAATCGTGCGTTGCGACGAGAACCGTCGTGCCGGTGCGGTTGATGCGATAGAGCAGCTGCATGATGCCGATCGAAGTTTCCGGGTCAAGGTTGCCGGTCGGCTCATCGGCCAGCAGCAGTGGCGGCGCATTGACGAAGGCGCGCGCGATGCTGACGCGCTGCTGCTCTCCGCCGGAGAGCTGATCCGGGTAGTGATGAAGCTTGGTCGCAAGGCCGGTCAAGCGAAGGATGTCCGGCACCTTCTCGCGGATCTCGGCGCGCGAGCTGCCGGTCACCTGCAGCGCGTAGGCAACATTTTCGTAGACCGTGCGGTCGGGCAGCAGCTTGAAGTCTTGAAATACGACGCCGAGGTTGCGGCGGTAGAACGGAAGCTGCTTGTGCGTCAGCTCGCCGAGGTCGCGGCCAGCTACGAGAATGCGCCCGTCGTCTGGATCGAGCTCCTTGATCAGAAGTCGCATCAGCGTCGATTTGCCGGAGCCGGTTGGCCCGACAAGAAATACGAATTCACCGCGCCGAATCGAGAACGTTGTTCCGCTTAGCCCTGCCTTGCTGCTGTCGTACCGCTTCGTTACGCCGCGGCATTCGATCGCGTTTGCAGGATCGCCAGGGCGGCCCGATGCGGCAGCGGCATCCTTGCGCTGAGCGAGCTGCGAATCACGCAGGCGCAGTTCTTTCTCCGTAGCGGCCATTGCTGCGAGATTAGCCCCGCCGGGCGGGATTCCTCCCCACTAAGCGGGATGCAGCCGTGATTGCAGCGAACCGGGCGCGTAGCGGCCAGCGGATCGCCGCTATCTTCAGCGGATGGCCAAAATCTCGACCAGCAGCGGCGCCAACGGACTACCAATTCACAGGATCGAAATCCCCGGAACGCGGGCAACGACGATCCTTGTGGCCTTCGACGCCGGTGCCCGCACCGAGAGCGCCGAGGAGAACGGAATGGCTCACTTTCTTGAGCATTTGGTTTTCAAGGGTGGACAGATTTACGACGACTACCGCAAGGTCAACGAGACGGCCGAACGGATGGGCGGATCACTCAACGCCTACACCAGCCACGACCTCGTCGCCTTCCACATCACGGTGCGGGCCGAGTCGGCCCTGCCCGCGATCGACCTTCTGACCGACTTCGTCGGCCGCCCGAAGCTCGACGCCGAGGAGCTCGACAAGGAACGTGGCGTCGTGATCCAAGAGATTCAGCGCTACAAGGACGAGCCGGCATCGGTTGCCGGTGACCTGATCGAGCGCGCCGGTTTCGGCGACCACCCGCTCGGGCGCACCGTGCTCGGCCCTGAGCAGCACATCGAGAGCTTCTCGCGTGAGGCGATAGTCGCCTTCCGCGAGCGTCGCTGGGCAGGGCAGCGCGGCGGCGCGTTCATCGTCGGCAACCTCGAACATGTGCCTACAAACGGCGCCGTTGACGAGTATTTCGGCCGTTTTCCATCGCTGCCCGACGCGCCGGCGTCAGAAGCTCCGGTTCCTTTCACGCCGGTCACGCTGGTCGAGGAGCGCGACAGCAACCAGTCACACCTTCGGATGCTCTACCAGCCCGAGATTGACCCCAGCGACGCCAGCCAGCGCGTCGCCTTTGGCATCTATTCGACGCTGCTCGGTGGTTCGATGGGCTCGCGCCTCTTCGACGAGATCCGCGAACAGCGTGGCCTCGCCTACTCGGTCTTCGCGATGGCCCACATCGCCAGCGACTACAGCGCGCTTGTGCTTGGAGCGGGATTGGAATCGGCTAAGACTGTCGAGGCGTTCACGCGGATGAAGGAGATCGTCGCTGAGCTGGCCGCCGACGGCCCGACCGAGGAAGAGGTCGAACGGGCGCGGGCCTACGTGGCGGGGCGCCGCGTGCTTTCGTTCGAGAGCACCAACTCGGTCGCCGGCTACGCCGCCGGGCGCGCGATCGTCCACCGAGAAGGCTTCGATCCCGACGACGCGATCGCGGCAATTGATGCTGTGACCTTCGACCAGGTCTTTGAGGCCGCGCGGCGCGTGAACCCTGACGAACTCTCGATTGCCTGCGTTGGCCCGCACCAAAACGCTGAGTTTTCTTAGGTTTTCATCTAGTTACCGAGCGCAAGCGTCACAAAAGAGGAGTACCGTTGTCTGTAGTTCAGGAGCACCGGTGACACCTCACATTTCCGTATCCCTACTTGGCACGCAGTCCGACGAGCGGCTGGCGTCGCTCGCTGGCTCCGGCCACGAGCGCGCCTTTGAGGCGATCGT
>CAJBIG010000005.1 GCA_903953065.1 uncultured Solirubrobacterales bacterium | reverse complement strand
TCCTGCGCCGCCGCAAGGAGGGCGTTGAGGATTGGATCGACCTTTCAGTCGAGAAGATCGGCGCCGTTCCGACGCTCAACGAGGTTCTGCTTCCGGCGAAGAAGGAGGTCGGCGACAAGTTCGGCGCCGGTGAGCTGATCCTTCCATTCGTCCTGCAGTCGGCTGAAGTGATGAAGCGTGCAGTCGCGCGGCTCGAAAACTTCCTTGACCGGATCGAGGGCTACACCAAGGGCACGGTCGTGCTCGCCACCGTCTTCGGCGACGTTCACGACATCGGCAAGTCGCTCGTCAATACGATCCTCACCAACAATGGCTACACCGTGATCGATCTCGGCAAGCAGGTGCCGATTCAAGCGATTCTCGAGGCGGCTAAGGAGCACGAAGCAACCGCGATTGGCCTCAGCGCACTACTGGTCTCAACTTCGAAGCAGATGCCGCTCTGCATCGGTGAGCTTCAAGCCCAAGGACTCGACTACCCGGTACTGATCGGCGGCGCCGCGATCAACAAGGATTTCGGGCTGCGCGCGCTCTACCCTGGCGGCCGCGAGTCGGATGAGATCTACGAGCCCGGCGTCTTCTTCTGCAAGGACGCCTTTGAGGGCCTCGCGAAGATGGACGCGCTGGTCGAGCCTGAGCAGCGGGACGCACTCGTCGCAGAGCTGCGCGCCGACGCGCTGGCGCTGCGCCAGAAGGGGCCCGAGCCGGAGGCGCTGCCGACAGACGACGACAGCGTCAGGTCTGCTGCCAGCACCGAGGTGCCTGTGCCGACGCCGCCTTGGTGGGGCGTTCGCGAAGTGCCGATCGACATGGACGCGCTCTACCACCACCTCGACACCCACGTCCTGTTCAAACTCCATTGGGGTGGCCGCGGCGTCAAGGGCGAGGCTTGGACCGAGCTGCTCGAGAATGATTTCCGGCCGCGCTTGGAGCGGATGTGGGCCGAGCAGGATTACCTGCGCGCACGCGCGCTGCTCGGTTACTTTCCGTGCTACTCGGAAGGCAACGAGATCGTCGTCCTCGACCCGGAAGACAGAGAGACCGTTCTCACGCGCTTTGTTTGCCCGCGCCAACCCGGTCATGACCGCATCTGCGTGGCCGACTTCTACCGCCCGAAGGATTCCGGAGAGCTCGACGTCGTTGCGCTACAGGCGGTCACCTCGGGCTCAGAGGTCACGGAGCTGATGGCAAAGCTCGAAGATGACGGCGAATACGCCGAGCAGCTCTTCGTCCACGGCCTTGGCGTGCAGACTGCCGAAGGGCTGGCAGAGCTGGTCCACGCTCAGGTGCGCGACGATCTCGGCATCGGCGAGGCGCAAGGCCGCCGCTACTCGTGGGGCTACCCCGCCGTGCCTGAACAATCCGAACACGAGAAGCTCGATCAACTTCTTGATCTCAGCCAGATTGGGATGACGCTGACCGACGGTTTCGCACCGGAGCCCGAGCAGTCAACATTGGCAATCGTCGCCCATCACCCCGACGCAACCTACTTCGGCATGAAGTCCGGCAAGCTGCCTACGAACGCGCGCCAACGCGCCGATGACGTGATCGCCGGCAGCGACCGTGACCCAACGCAACTGGGCGAGATTCCCGACGAGGATCCAGAGCTGAGCGAAGAAGTTGACGAAACGCCGGTTGCCGGTTAGGCGATCAGCGCCAGCTTGTCGGCCCGCGAGAGCCGTTTGATCCGAACCTCTTCGCGCTGAGCGGCGGAGCGATCTTCCATCTCGAACGAGGCCGCCAGCACAACTGGAAGGCGGCTGCGCGTGTAGCGGCTGCCGGTGCCGGCGCTGTGTGCTTCAAGGCGCTTCTCAAGGTCATTCGTCCAGCCGGTGTAGAGGCTGCCGTCGGCACAGCGAAGCATGTAAACCCAGGCGTCGGCCACCGTGAAGAGTTCGCCGCCGCCGGGCGTCTTCCTACGCGCTGATTGAGCTGGGCTCGGCTGTACCTGCGCTGGGGTCGGCCGCCGGTCCAAGACGCACCGGCGTCGAGTGAAGCGCGCGAAGACGCACGTCACGCCAACTGAGCCCTTCCCCAAGCAGCGCTGGAACGCCCATCAGGACTGCGGTTGCCACCTCTACCGCCTGCAGCACAATCCCGTAGGCGAGAGCGTCGGCAGCGCTGACGCCGTAGGCGCCGGTGAGAACGGCAACGCAGGCAGCCTGGAAGACGCCAACGTTTGCCGGTGTCGCCGGAACCAGCGCCGTAACGTTGACAGCCAGCAGCACTGCGGCGGCGGCGCCGATGCCGGCGCGGCCGTCTAGGCCGATCGCCGCCAAGAGCAGGTAGCAGGCGAGGGCCTGAAGCGCCCAAGCGCTGAGCTGAGCCGTGAGCGCCAACGAACCGTCACGCGGCCGCGTGAAGACGCGCAGGCCGCTGCGAACCTGGCGTGCAGCTTTCAGCAGTGGTCGGATTACGGCGCGTGTTCGGCCGAAGCGCTCACTGCCGCTGGCAGCAAGCACGGCGGGGACGACGAGGACGATCGCTAGCAGCACGACGGGAATCAAAACGACTGCCAGCAGCGCACCGTAGCGTTGGCTAAAGATCGGGACGCTCGAGAGTGCGATCGCAGCGAGGATGAGCAGCGCAATCACGTTCAGCACGGTCTGCGAGACGAGCGTTCCGACGACGGTCGGCATAGTCTCGCGCGGGCGCCCGGCGCGGCGCGAGATCACGATCGCACGGGCCGGCTCGCCGAGCCGCGCCGGAAGCGTTGATGACATCAGAACGCCGATCGCGGTAGCTCGAAGCGTGTCGAGCTGTGTCAACGCTCGATCTGGAAGCGCCGCGTAAAGAATTGCGTGCCAGGAGACCGAGCGCAGCACCATCGAGAGACACATCACGGCGACCGCCGCCAAGACCCACGCGGGGCTTGACTGCAGCAGGCTGGCGATCACGCGGTCGACGCCGATCTTCTCAAGCGCCACGATCGCCAGGCCGACTGTGAGGCTGACTGCAATCAGCAGCGCGACGCGGCGGACTGCGCTGCGCAGCCTTGCCCGGCGCCAGCCTCCGGCAGGTTCCGGTTCGATTGTTTCCAGCCGCTGCGCCGGCACGGCGGGCAGACCATCGGCGTCAAGCTTCACGGCAGGCGTGAGTTGGCGCTGACCGGCGGGCGCTTTCGCAGAGGCGTGCGCCGCGATCGCCTGCTCGTAGATTTGCGTCGTCTGCTCGCTGATTAGCGGCCAGCCGTACTGCGCGGCGCTGGCCGCAGCACCGCCATTAAGCAGCGCCCGTCGCGCGGGCTCGAGCGCGAGGTCTCGCAGCGCCTCGGCTAGGGCGAGCGGATCACCGTGCGGCACAAGAACACCATTTGCGCCGTCGTCGACAACATCGCGATAGCCGGCAATCTCGCTGGCTACGACCGGCGTGCCTGCAGCAAAGGCCTCGGTCAGGACCATCCCGAAGCTCTCTCCACCAAGTGACGGGGCTACCAGCAGATCGGCTTCGGCGAGCAAGCGCTGCTTCTCAGCGTCATCGACGAGCCCGGCGACCGTGACGCCGCGCGGATCAACCAGGAGGGGCTCAACGTCATCGGCGGTAGCGCCGATGATTGTCAGCTCAGCGTCGACGTGGTCGCGCAACCCCTCGAAGGCCGAAAGCAGGACCGGCAAGCCCTTGCGTTCAACGGCCTGCCCGACGAACACGAGCTTCAGCTTGCCGGCCGAACCGAAGGGCTTCGTCGGCGGCCCACCGGCCGGCAGCTCAACGCCGTTGGCAATCACGCTGTATCGGCCGCCATAGAAGCGGCGCGCGGTCCAAGAGGCAGCCTCCGAGACGGCGATGCGCGCGTGGAGCCGGCGCATCCTTCGCCGCGCCCCAAAGAGGTTCGCGATCCCCTGTGTCAGCCGGTTCGTTGAATAGGTGTGGTAGGTCGCAACCAGCGCCGTTGAAGTGCAATTGAGCGCCATCCAGCTGATCAGCGGGACGACGGGCTCGTGAATGTGAACTACGTCGAAGTTGCCTTCAGCGAGCGCTTCGCCGAGCCGCTGGACCGCGGCCGGGGAGAGCGAAAGGTTGGAGACTGCGCCGTTGGCGGGGATTCCAACCGTGCGCCCGAGGTCAACGATGTGGCCGTCAAGTTGGCGCTCTTGCGGCGCCGTGCCGCCGTGCAGGCGAGTGCTGCGCGGGTCCGGGGGGTCAACCGGAGTGATGATCCGCACCTCGTGGCCTGCCTGGCGGTGAGAGGCTGCCAGCGCCTCAATATGACGCGCGACACCGCCGGGGTAGCTCCACGAGTACGGCGAGACAATTGCGATCCGCATCGGACGACCGATCCTAGCGCGCGCGACTGTCGGCTAACAGCGGGTCACCACGTAGATAGGTCGCGCCGCAGATTGCTACGAAAACGGCAAAAAGCAACAACATCGGCCCGGAATCGTTAAAGATTGCCCCGAACACTCCAACAGCCGCCGCACCGGCGAGGCCGGCGCGCCAGCCAGAGTCCCCGTCGACCGGCGCCAGCAGCCGGTTGCGGCGAACGATCCCGAGCACAACGGTCAACAGCGCGATCAGCGCCGCGACCGGCATCAAACCTCGAATCAAGCCGCGTCCCGCCAGCTCAATTCTGCGCACGAAAATCTCCCACCACGCGCCCGAGCCGTCGGCGCGCAACACGGTCCGAGTGAAGTGTGAATCGCCGCCGCTGAGCAGATCGATTGCTGCCAGCAGCGCGAGCGCCGCGAACGGCGCGATTGCGACCAGCGCGATCGTCCTGCCCGAGAGGCGCCCAGGCAACATCAGCAGCACGGCTACACCGAAGCCGGCCGCCACCGTCATGACGCCACCGACGTCGGCGCCGAGCTGCGCCGCGCCGAGCGCGACGCCCAGCACAATCCCGCAGCCGGCGAACAGAGCGGCGGCCCCGCGCGAGCGGCCACGGCCAAACAGGAGCGCGCCCAGACCGATCAACAGCAGCGCCGGCAGCGTCGACTCGAGCTCATTGCCGATTCCGTAGAAGCGCGAACCAAAGAGCGGATTGGGCCCGAGCAGCGATCGGATGATCAGCGGCGAGCCAAATGCCAAATCGACGATGTAGGCACCAATAGCCACCAAGGCAGGAAGCGCCGGCGCTCGTGGCCAAGGGACGACATAGTCGCTGGCGATCCCCAAGAGCAGTGAGCCGAAGACGACGAGCAGCATCTCGACCACCATCGACGGCGCCAGCGCTGCGGTTAGCAGCAGGATCGAAGGCAGCCAGAAGATCGCCAGCGCGCCGCAGCGCATCGCCCAGCGCATTCCTCGACGGTCGGCGGCAAGCATCGCAGCCAGCGTCAGAATTATCCAGCCGCCGAGCAGTGCCCACAGCACCGGGAAGCGGCGCTGCCCCACGACCTGAAGTCGGCCTTTCAGAGCCAGCAACTGCTGCGCGTCGCGGCCAGGCAAGACCTGAATCGGCTGGCCGCTGGCGGCGCTCGGAACTGGAACGCCCAACCAGTCGAAGGCCGTTGGAAGAATGTCGATTCCGGCAACGACACCATCAAGGTGGGTCGTCGACGAACTTAGAGTTCCTGGCTTGCCGAGTCCGGCAATGCCAACCGGCAACAGCTGTGCGCTGCGCTTGTCGGGCGGAGAGCGCATCACGATCAGCAGTTCGTTTGAGCCGCGCTCAGCCAGCAGCGTGCTCAGCTGACGATCGCCAGCGCCGCCGGCAGCGAGAGTCGCCACCACCAGCCGCCTGTCGCGCAGCAGCGCCTGAGCGCGGGCAGGAAGCGTCGCAGCCGGCCCAATCGAGAGCCGTTCAATTCGCCCGGCCCGGTCGGCAGCGACGACCGCGTCTTTCTGCGGCTGCCCTTCAACGCCAGCGTAGGCCGCGCCGCCGCCAATCGAACCGGCGAGCAAACCCGGCACAATCTGAGCTGGGGCGTCCCGGGCACGCTTCTCGACAGCCATCCAGCCACCGAAGTAGGCGCCGCGTTGGTCGGGCACGAGCAGCATTGAAGGCGGGATCTCGGGGCTGTAACTGGAGAGAGAGACCCGCGTTCCCTGCGTGATGTCAAGCAGGGCTTGGGCCGCGATGTAGCGCCCTTGGACCGGGCTGCTGAGTCCGATAGAGAGCTGGCTTTGAGCAGCCAGCTGTTCGGTAACGGTTCGCTCCACTTTGCGCTTCGGGGCCGAGCCAACCGCGCCGAGAGCGGGTGGCTCTTTGAGCTGGCCTGGGAGGAAGACGATCAGCACGCGCGGTGCACCCGCGCTGGCGCTCGCCGCGCCTGCCGAGGACGGCAGCGCCAGAGCCAGCGCGCAGCTCACTGCGGCCGCGGCGGCCAGCGCCAAGCGGCACGCTGCGGGTCGGGTTTGAATCTGCATCAGCTCTATTCTGACCACTAGACGGGCGATCCCGAAAGATTCGGTTGTCCGTACCCTTACCGAAGGAGTTATTTCCACCAATGCGCCACTTCGTCAAATACACCTTCCTCAGCGTCGATCCAGCTTGGAAGCGGCTCGATCCGGTTGAGCGCCTTGCTGGCAAGGAAGAGTTCCTGGCGGCCTGCGATGACTTCGGCTCCGACCATCTGCTTCAGGCCTTCTCGCTGGTTGGCATCCGCGGCGACTGTGACCTGATGATCTCTGTCGAATGCGAAAATCTTGACCGCATCCACGAGTTCGGAGTCGTGCTCGGCCAGAGCGGCCTGATGAAGTGGTGCACAACGCCTTACGCGTATCTGGGCATGCGCAAGGGCTCCGAGTACTCCGACGACGTCCGCTTTGTGGCGCGCCCATTCAAAGGCAAGTACGTCTTCGTCTACCCGTTCGTCAAGCGTCGTGACTGGTACCTGCTGCCGGCCGACAAGCGCTGGGAAGTGATGCAGGAGCACATCAAGATCGGGAAGGAGACAAAAGGTGTCGACAACCACACGAGCTACTCGTTTGGGCTCGATGACCAAGAGTTTGTCGTCGCCTTCGATACCGACGACGCCGGCCTGTTCATGGATCTCGTGCACAAGCTGCGCGCAACCGAAGCCTCCGCCTACACCGAGCGCGACACGCCAAGCTTCACTTGCATGCGGACCTCTGTTGAACGAGCCTTGATCGCGCTCGACGGCCAGCCGATCTCAGCCGACGCAATTTCGGCTTGAGCGCAGGTCACGACGACGCGGCAGTACGCGCACACTTGGCCGAGTGCGATCCCGTTCTCGCGCAGCTGCTTGAGCGCTACGACGTATTGCTGGTCGAGGAGAACGACCGCGAACGTGAGCATTACGCGGCGCTTGTTAGAACGATCGTCGGCCAGCAGCTCTCAAATCACGTCGTCGCGATTCTCTGGGGTCGGCTGCTGGAGCGCTTTGGCGGTCGCCCTCCTACCCCAGCTGAAATTCTCGCCGACGACCCAGAGGAGCTGCGCGCTGCAGTTGGCCTTTCACGAGCAAAAGTCTCATATCTGCGGTCGCTGGCCGAGCAGGTTGAATCGGGCGCGCTCGACCTCGAACACATCAGTGAGATGCCCGACGAGGAAGTGGTTGCCGAGCTAACAGCCGTCCGTGGAATCGGTGAATGGTCGGCGCACATGTTCCTGATGTTCCAGCTAGGCCGGCCGGACGTTCTTCCTTGGGGCGACCTGGCGATCTGCAAGGGGGTCGAGCAGGCTTACGGGCTGGAGCAGACGCCAAAGCGAGCGGCGCTGGAGGAGCTGGCCGAGCGCTGGCGCCCACACCGCTCCGCTGCCTGCCGCGTTATTTGGTGGACGATCGACAGGGCCGACGACTAAAGCGCGCTGACTGCTTCTTCTTCTTCGTCCTTGACTTGGAACGAAGAGCCGCAGCCGCAGGCAGCGACAACGTTTGGGTTGTTGACTTGGAAGCCAGCCCCCTGAAGCGATTCAACGAAGTCGATCTCTGATCCGTCGACGTAAGCGAGGTGCTGCGGATCGACGAGCAACTTGAGGCCGTGATCCTCGAAGACGATGTCGCTCTCGCGCTGCTCGTCGAATGCGAGCTGGTACTGGAACCCCGAGCAGCCGCCACCTTTGACACCGACGCGGAGGCCGGCAACTTCAACGTCGGCTCCTTGGGCGTCGAGATACTCGCGAGCTTTGGTCGCGCCGACCTCGCTGAGGACGATTCCCTTGGCCTTGAATGTGACTTCTGTTGTAGTCATCGCTTCACGAAGTATAGCGGTGCTCTACCCTGTCTTCTAATGCCAACTGCTGCCGAAGTAAAAGAGCGAATCGAGACTGGGATTCCCGGCTCCGAGGCCGACGTGACCAGTGATGACAACGTTCACTTCAACGCCCGTGTTGTGGCCAGCGACTTTGCCGGCCTCAGCCTCGTCGAACAACATCGCCTTGTTTACGCGATCTTTGGCGAAGGCGAGCTCGGTGGCAGCATTCATGCCCTAGCCTTAACGACGGAGCCTCGATGACAGACCAGCCTGAAAATTCACTTCGCGACGCACTTCAGGACGCAATCGCTTCCAACGAAGTGATCCTCTTCATGAAGGGAACGCCGGAACAGCCGATGTGCGGTTTCTCGGCACGGACCTGTGCCGCGCTGGCTGCGACTGAAACCGAGTTCGCTGCAGTTGACGTGCTGGCCGACCCGCGGATCCGCCAGGAGCTCTCTTCACTTTCAAACTGGCCAACGATTCCTCAGCTCTTCGTCCGCGGCGAGCTGGTCGGAGGAGCCGACATCGTCGGCCAGATGTATGAAAGTGGCGAGTTGGCGGCGGTTCTTGGCGCGCCCGCCACGACCGGCGGCGAGCCGCTGCCGGAGACGGCCGAGCCTGGCTCCGTGCCGCCGCTGCAGATCGAAAACCGTCTCGGTTAGGCCGCGTTGGCTTCAACCGCAGTTGCCGACAACGTCGGCAACCCTCATCACGTCCGCCGCTGGTACGTCCTCGCAGTAGTCGGTGTAGCTCAGCTGATGGTCGTCCTCGACGCGACGATCGTCAACATCGCCCTGCCCTCTGCGCAGGCCGACCTCGGCTTCTCGGACGCCTCACGACAGTGGGTAATCACTTCATACGCACTGGCCTTTGGCGGGTTGCTGCTGCTCGGTGGCAGGCTCTCCGATCTGTTCGGCCGCAAGTGGACCTTCATCGCCGGCCTGATCGGCTTCTCGGTTGCATCTGCGATCGGCGGCAGCGCGCAGAGCTTCGAGGTGCTGGTGCTGGCGCGCGCGCTGCAGGGCGCCTTTGGCGCGATCCTCGCCCCTGCCGCGCTCTCGATCCTGACGACGACCTTCAGCGACCCGGAAGAGCGCGGCAAAGCGTTTGCGATCTTCGGCGCGATCAGCGGCGCCGGCGCGGCGGTGGGGCTGCTGCTCGGCGGCGCCTTGACCGAATACCTCTCCTGGCGCTGGTGCCTCTACGTGAACCTTTTCTTCGCGATTCCGGCCGCGATCGTTGCGCTCGGGTTGATCAAGAACGTCGCTTCTGCCGCCCACGCCGGGCTCGACATCCCGGGAACAATTCTCGGCTGCGGCGGCTTGCTGCTGCTCGTCTTCGGCTTCTCGAAGGCCGAAACGGCCGGATGGGGCGCGCCGATTACGCTAGCGATGCTCGGTGGGGCCGCCCTGATGCTCGTCCTCTTCTACCTCTGGCTGAGGCGCGCCGCCCACCCCCTGCTGCCGCTGCGGATCGTCGAGGATCGGAACCGTGGTGGCTCCTTCCTCACGATCCTGATCGCCGGTCTTGGAATCTTCGGCGTCTTCCTCTTCCTCACCTACTTCATGCAGCAGAACCTCGGCTTCAGTCCGATTCAGGCTGGCCTCGCGTTCCTGCCGATGGTCGTCTGCATCGTCGCCGCCTCGCTCACCGCTCAAACCAGAATCCTCCCGCGCACCGGGCCGCGGCCGCTCGTCGTGGGCGGCATGGTCCTCGCCGCGCTCGGAATGGTCTACCTCGCCCAGCTCGACTTCAGCTCCACCTACCTGCCCAATGTCTTGCCCGCCCTGCTGCTGCTCGGGCTCGGTTTCGGCAGCATCTTCGCTACCGCGATCAACACTGCCACGCTCGGTGTCATTCCCGAGGACGCCGGAGTCGCCTCGGCGCTCGTCAGCACCAGCCAGCAGGTCGGCGGCGCCGCCGGTACCGCGCTGCTCAGCTCTCTGGCCGCCACCGCCACCGCCAGCTTCCTCGTCGGCGAGACCGCCACTCCGACGCTCGCCGCTGAGGCTGCGATCCACGGCTACACCGTCGCTTTCTGGGCCTCGGCCGCGATCTTCGTCAGCGGCGCCATCTTCGGGCGCGTCCTGCTGCGGGGCGGCCCCAACCTCACTCTCGCCGACAGCGCGACCTAGGTGCTGAAGGATCCTGCGTGAATCGCAGATCGCCTCCCCCTCTTCGGTTACCAGCAGCGGCACGACGTTCTGGCCGCTGAGAGCCTCAACCTCACTGCGCTTTCCTTTTCGCCAAGGCACGCGCAGCTGCTCATTTTCGATCCCGAGCGCTTCAAGACGGCGCGCGACGCGGCCGCAGGCGCAGAGGTAGTTGGTTGGTGCAGGGCAGCGGTAGAGCGTGACCACAGCCCGAGGGTAACGCGGGTTGTAATAGGGTCGCTTCGTGCCCGTTGCCGTCGTAACCGACTCAACCCATTACCTGCCGCGCGAGATCATCGCGGACTACGGCATTCATCAAGTCAGCCTTTACGTCAACGACGGAGGAACGCTGACCCGTGAGGCAGAGATGCCGAACTTTCACGCCTTCTACGAGGATCTGCGTACGCGCAGCGACCTGCCGACTACCTCGCAGCCGTCACCCGGTGATTTCATCGCCGTCTACGAACCGCTCATTGAAGCGGGCTACGACATCGTCTCGGTTCATCTTGGAGCCGGCATCTCGGGAACCTGCGACAGCGCGCGCCAAGCTGCCACCGAGCTGACTGGCGACGGCTCGCAGCGCCGGATCGAGGTTGTTGACTCGGCCAGCGCCGCAGGCGGGCTGGCACTGATCGTCCTCGCCGCCGCCAGCGCGGCGCGCGGCGGCCGCGACATCGAAGCGGTCAAGCAGCGCACATTGGCTGCGGTCGACGACGTGAAGATCTGGTTTTCGGTTGACACGCTCGAATATCTGCGCCGCGGCGGCCGCATCGGCGCCGCGCAGGCTTGGCTTGGCAGCGCGCTGAAGATCAAGCCGATCCTCAGCTTTGACGAGGTGATCACGCCGGTCGAGCGCGTCCGCACCAACCGTCGCGCATTCGAGCGGATGGTCGAGCTGCTCGAGGAGCGCAAGGAAGCCGGAGCATCGGCCTGGGTGGTTCAGTACATCGAAGTGCCCGAACTTGCCGAGCAGATGGTTCAGCGCGGCCGCGAGATCTTCGGCACCGACCCGATCTTCTGCACAGAGATCGGCCCCGTGATCGGCACGCACGCCGGCCCGGGCGTGCTCGGCGTATCGGGAATCAATCCCGACCTGCTTGAACCCTAGGCGACTAGTAGCGTCGCTTGCGGCCGATCAGCGCCGCGATGCCGCCGCCGATCACAAAGCCAGCAACCGCTGCGCCGGCGAGCACTTTGGGGCGATGCCGGTTGACCTGCGTGCGCCAGTCGGCAACGGCAACGACTTCTCCGCGCAGCTGGGTCAGCGACTGAGCGAGCTCGGTCTGGCGCTGCGCAATGGATGCTCGAAGCTGGTCCTGGGTGCGTGCCGGGCTCATCAGCGGTCCTCCTCCGGCAGCACGACAGCTTCGCGAACCTGCTCGCTCATCAGGTGCGCCTCTTCGCTGATTGTCTCCTGCGTCTGGCGGGCGGCAGCGATCGCTTGGTCGGGGATCGGGGCCTTCGCCTTCTTAAGCAGCTTGGCGGCCACAACCGCCGCGATGATCGCGCAGATGATCAAGAGGAAGGCGACGAGGAAGAAGCCCCAGAAGTATGTCTGGTCCGGGAAGAGCAGGTACCAAGCGAGCCAGCTTGCGCCTTGGATGATCAGCAGCAGCGCGCCGACGAGGAAGACGCCGGCGGCAACTGCGATTACGGTGCCACGACCAAAGACCGCTGCTTTCTGCTGCAGCTCAACTTTGGCCAGCTCGACCTGGTCCTGAACGAGGCCGCGCGTGTCGGCGGTGACCCGCTGGATCGCAGCCGCGAGGGCGCTCTCGTTCGGTCCGGGGGCGTTCGTCATCGGCTACCGCCCCCGCATCCGGCCAAGAACCTGCGCAGCGACAAAGCCTCCAGCGGTGGCGAGGCCAATCAAGATTTCAGGGCGCTTCTCAAATAGTGAACGTTCGGCCGACGGCTGCTCATAGGCAGGTGGCTCGTAGGCAGGTGGCGCGGGCTGCTGCGCGGCCACTGGAGCCGTGTAGGCCGGGGCGGCAGCGGGCTGGCCTGGCTCGCGCGGGCCTGGCACTACCGGTGGTCGGTTTGGTTCGCTGCTCACGACGGTGGATCTTCGTCGAGGAAGCGTTGCCAGACGAAGGCTGCAAGGCGCAGCGCAGCAATACTGGCGAGCGCCTCAAGCCCGGCGACGAAGCCCATCCATGCGAGCCGTTTGATCATTTCGTTCTCCATCGGAGCGGACGTTAGCGCACCGCGAGCGCTGGGACGCAAGCCCCCTGCCCACTCCGGCGCGCGCTAGCGCGGCTCGAGGCCGTCGCAGATCGTGCTGACGATGAACTCTTTTGCCTGGTCATAGTCCTCTGCTGCTTCGGGCAAGATGTCGAAGATCCAGCCGCTGAGGACCTGCTCAACTGCGCCGTAGAAGGCCATTGCAGCGAATGTTGGCGTGATGTCGCTGCGCAGCTCGCCTCGCTGCTGCGCAGACTCGACGATCCCGCCGATCAATTCATAGGCCTCGCGGATCTTCTCCAAGTGGCTGCGGCCGAACGAGTTCGCGGCGCGGGTTACGTCGACGATAATCACCTTCATCAGATCCGGGTCGTGGCGGTAGGAATCGATGATGAAGCCGGCGACCGCGGCCAGCTTCTCGCGCGCCGGCGCCGGCGCCGCGTCGACGCGTGCGATCTCCTCGAGCATCAGATCCCAGCGCTCAAGGAAGAGCGTGTCGAGGATCTCATCCTTGGAGCGAAAGTAGTGATAGACAAGGCCATAGGCGACGCCGGCCTCGTCGGCAATGTCGGCCACGCGGCAGCCGTAGAAGCCTTCGCGCGCGAAGACCTTGACCGCGGCGTCGAGAATCACGCGCCGCTTGTCGGTCGCCTGCTCTTGGCCGGAGGTCGTCATTAGGAGAGCCCGCGCTGAACGCCGTCGTAGGCGTCCGGCCGGCGTGAAGCGAGCGACGGTAGTTCGCTGCGAATCCTGTCGAGTTCGGAAAAATTGAGGTCGGCGGTGATCAACATCTCGCTCGTTGTATCGGCTTTGGCTAGCTCCGTGCCCCACGGGTCGAGAATCATTGACTCGCCACCCGCCTGCATCCCCGGCGCAATCTCACCGACCTGGTTGGCGGCGACCACGAAGCACTGGTTCTCAATTGCCCGCGCGCGCAGCAACGTCGCCCAGTGCGCCTCGGTCGTCTGTCTCGTGAAGCAAGCGGGCACGACGAGAAGCTTCGCGCCATCTACCGCCTGCAGCCGGTAGAGCTCAGGGAAGC
>CAJBIG010000004.1 GCA_903953065.1 uncultured Solirubrobacterales bacterium | reverse complement strand
GTGCGATTCGATCCAGTGCACGAGAGGCGCCGCGGCAAGGTGGGCGGGCGTCCCGATCTTGTGCCAGATTCCCGTCCAGTAGATGAACGGCACGCCGGCTCTGCGGGCGCCCAGATAGGCCGCGGGAAGTGCGATGCGCCCGGCGCTTGTGGCGATCACGGCGCGGTAGCGGCCGCTTGCTGCGAGGCGGTAGATCCCTTTCTGGCTCGATCGGATGAAAGGAACTCCCGGGTCGTCAAGACCGGCGCTGCCGTGGTGCTGTTTGCCGTCGTAGATCGCGACTTTGATTCCCTCAGCCTTGTTCAGCTCGGCCAGCGCGCCGGCGCGATCAGGCGGCACCTGATTTGTAACAAGCAGCACCGGTTTGGTCACGTTGAGAGCGCCTTCTCGTAGGCGGCGACGGTTGCCGCGCCGCAGGCCTGCCAGCTGAACTCGCGCTCCACCGTTGACCGGGCATGGTTGCCAAGATCGGCGATCAATGCCGGGTCCTCAAGCATCTCGCCGAGCCGCTCCGCCAAGCGCTCAACGTCGGCCGGGGGCACGATCCGCATCCCTTGCCCGTAGAGGCGAATCTCAAATGGCCCCGGCTCTCCGACCGAGCCGATCGCCGGCAGCCAACCCGCCATAGCTTCGATGTAGGCGACGCCGAAGGCCTCGTCGACGCTCGGCATCACAAAGATCGAGCATTCGCGCGCGCGCAGCAGCGCCTCCTCGTTGCTGAGCTGGCCGGCGAACTCAACTCGCTCTCTAAGCCTCAGCGAGTCGGTCAGCTGCTCAAGGTTGGCGCGCTCCGGCCCGTCGCCAATGATCAGGTAACGCAGATCGGGAAAGCGGTCACGCAGCACCCAGATCGCGCGCAGCACGTCGGCGTGGCGTTTGCGCGTAGCCAGGTGGGCGACCGTAACGAGCGTTGGGTGCTCAGGCCGCGGCTCGCGGCTATGCGGCAGGTCGGTGCCGAGGTGCACGACCTCGCAGCGCTCGGCGCCGAGCTCGGCGCAGTCGTCGGCGATCCCTGCGCTGTTGGCGACCACCAGCCGCGCCTGCGCGAAGGCGCGCTCCACCGCCGTGCGCCCCTCGGGGAATCGCGGTGCGGTGTAGTAGAGATCGGCGCCGTGCACGGAGACGACGAGCGGATCGGTCAGGCCCGCGGTTAGAACCGCGTCGGCGGCCGGCACGGCGTTGTGGGTGTGAATCAGATCGAAGGGGAACTCCTTGCGCAGCTTCGCCAGTGCGCGGCCGAGCGGCTTCGCCGCCCAGTTGCCCCAAGATCCGTAGGAGCGGCCCATCGGCGGCGAGGCGTAACGGACGTAATCAATCTGGACCCCATCGATCTGCGAGCGCGATGGATGGCGCGCCAGCTTCAGCGCCGCTGCCGGGCGGCTCAGCATCGGCGTCGCTGCCGGCGGCACAACGCGGTTGAGGACTACGACGCGCACCTCGGCGCCAGCGGCAATCGCTGCCTGCGCCTGGCGATGCGCCCAGATCCCCAGCACCGGGTCATGGGCGCGCGGATAGAACTCGGAGACGACGGCAACCTTCATCGCTGAATCCCCACCGTGCGAATTTCGTCACGGCGCAGGTAGGGCCTGCC
>CAJBIG010000003.1 GCA_903953065.1 uncultured Solirubrobacterales bacterium | reverse complement strand
CGGCATCGACTGAGCGTTGACCTTGTCGAAGGCTGCCGTGCAGATCGCTGCGGCGTCGCTCTCGAACGTCGCGCTCGAGCTGGTCGTCGTCTCGGTCGAGCTAGAGCCGCAGCCAGCCATCGCAGCGGTCAGAACAATCACGAGAAAGAGTGGTGAGAACCTAACGATTTTCATGCGCGCAAAAGTAGCGAGCCGCCCGGCGGCATTCGTGCCAAGCGCTTACTCGCTGCGCTTGGTTCTGTTTCGCGCCAGCGTCGACAGCAGCACTGCCCAGTCAGCAGCGGCGGAGAGCAGGTGTCCGACGGGGCCCGTCACGACCCAAGTTTCGATCCTGCGCGGCAGGGGCTGGCGGTTGTTGGCCACGCCCTGACGCTATCGTGCCGCCGATGAGCACCATCACTACCAACGTCAAAGAGCTGCCCGATTCGCGCGTCCGCGTGGAGGTTCAGGTGCCGCTCGAAGAGCTTGATCGCCGGATCGCTCAAACCGCACGCTCAATGGGCAAAGAGATGAAGATGGCCGGCTTTCGCAAGGGCAAGATCCCGGCCGAAGTCGTAATCCAGCGGATCGGTCGTGACGCGGTAGTTGACGAAACCATTCGTGGCTCGCTTGGCCACTGGTACACCGAAGCCGTTGATGGCGCGCGCCTTGCGATCGTCGGTCAACCCGAAGTTGAGCTCGGCGAGTTGCCGCCTGCCGGTGAGGATCTGAAGTTCAGCTTTGAGGTCGGAGTGCGCCCGGTCGCCAAACTCGGCAAGTACAAGGGACTGAAGGTTGAGCGCCGCGAACCCGTCGCCGATCCCGAAGCGATCGACGCCCAGATCGAAGAGCTGCGTGGCCGGATGGCGAGCCTTGAGGCCGTTGAAGAGGCGGCCGCGACAGGTGACTTCGTCGTGATGAACTACGTCGGCTCAATCGACGGCGAGGTTTTTGAAGGTGGCGAGGGAACCGACCAGCTGATTGAGCTCGGCTCGGGGCGTCTGATCCCAGGCTTCGAGGAGCAGCTCGAAGGCATCAAGGCCGGCGACGAGCGGACCGTGAAGCTCGCCTTCCCCGAGGATTATCAAGCAGAGGAGCTGGCCGGCAAGGACGCCGAGTTCGCCGTCACGGCGACAGAGATCCGCCGTCGCATCCTTCCTGAGCTAAACGACGAGTTCGCCAACGAGGCAGCTGGGCTCGAAACGATCGCCGAGATGCGCGAAGATCTCGCGACGCAGATGCTCGCGGCCGACGGTGACAAGGCCGAGGAGGAGTTCCGCGAAGCGGTGCTCGAGGCCGTTGCGGACAACGCCAAGATCAACCTGCCGCAGCCGGTCGTCGACGCGCGCGCCAGCGAACTGCTCGACCGCATGCTCCATCAGCTCTCCCATCAGGGCATCAGCCGCGAGATGTACTTCCAGATCTCAGGACGAACCGAGGAAGAGATGCTCGGCGAGAGCGCCGAGGCGGCTCAGACGAGCTTGCGCCACGAGGCGGCGCTGGTGGCGATTGTCGAAGCAGAGGACATTCAGCCAGGCGACGGCGACATCCTCACCGCGCTGCAGGCCTCCGCAGCCCAGGAGCAGACAACGCCTGAGAAGCTTCGTGAACGACTTGAGAAAGCGAACCGCCTTGACGACCTCGTCGAGGAGCTCGCGCAGCGCCAAGCGCTCGATCTAATCGTCGAGAGCGCAGTCGCGACAAGCCCTTCCTGAAGCGCCGTTTCGGCCGCTCCCCGTTGCTAGTGTTGGTTGCTCCATCTGCGAGCAAAGTTGCACGTGGGAGGAATCAACCCAGCCGACCGAAACAAAGCGAGGAACATGAGCCCCCTAGTCCCAATGGTCGTAGAGCAGACCTCACGCGGAGAACGT
>CAJBIG010000002.1 GCA_903953065.1 uncultured Solirubrobacterales bacterium | reverse complement strand
GCCAGACATGGGCGGGATGATGTAACCCACGCTTCAAGCGTGAGTCGTACCAAGGGCCCGGTTTAACCGCCGGGCCCTTGTCGTTCCCGGGGCAGTTCTGCTTCGGGACGGTGCGGGCTAAGCGACGCCGCGCTGTGCCCGCCGCAGCTGCAGCGCAGACCACAGGCCCATCAGTGCGGCAAGCCCAAGCGCCAAGCCGAACGCCAGCCCAACCTTCGTCGGCTCGCCGGAGATGAAGCCGCGCGAAGCGTCGAGGATCGCCGTGACCGGATTCCCACTCGCGGCTATCTTGAGCCAGCCGGTCAGCAGCGCCAATGGCACGTAGACCGGCGCGAGGAAGAGCAGGATGAAGACCGGCGTCTGCATGAACGAGCCGATGTCAACGGACTGGAATCGGAACGCAAGCCCCGTTACCCAAAGCGTGCTGGCGATGCAGAGCAGCGCGGCCAGCAGCCACATCGCAAGGATCTCAATCGGGCTGCCGAGCACGGTCATCCCGGCCAGCAGAGCGATTGCCCAAAGAATCACGCCGGTCAACGCAAAGCGAGCGAGCCCCGAGAGAACGTAGCCGAGCACGATGCCGCGGCTGTGAGGCGCAGCAATAAGCAGCCGCCGCGCGAAACCGCTCTCGTAATCCTCCGCAATCCGATAGCCAGTGAAGATTCCAGCGAAGGCGCCAGTCTGGAGGAAGACGAAAACAAACTGAAATGCCGTGTAACCACCCTTGAACGAGAAGCCGGGCACGTTCGCGACAGTCGAGAGGCCCCCAGCGAAGGCGATCAGGAAGACGAGCGGGAAGGCGAGTGAGGGGATGATGATCGCCGGGTTCTTGAAGGTCTGGATCATCACGCGGCGCAGCACCGCCATCGCGACCGAAAGCGTTGAGCCGCTCATGTCCGCTGCACCCGCTTTCGCAGCGAACGGGCAGCCCCAGCGAAGGTCACAAACATGATCACCGTTGCGACCACGACCGCTGGCAGCAGCGTCGATGCGTCCCAGCCGCCAATCACGAGGCCGCGCATCCCGTCAATCAGATAGCTGAGCGGGTTCCATTCAGCGATCGTCTTGAACCAATCGTTCTGGATGAAGTCGATCGGCAAGTTCATCGTTGAGAGGAAGAGAAATACGAAGAGCAGCGGGAAGACGCCCTGCACGGCCTGCGGAGAACCGGTCGCAACCGCCAGCCAAGCGCCGATCCCGGCGAACGCCAGCGCGGTGTAGATCGCCAGCGCGAGCAGCGTCAGAGCGCCGAGGACGCCGGTATCGATCTGAACGCCAAAAATCAGCCCGATGATTAGGTAGACGACCGACCCGACCACAGCGATTGACGCGCCGCCAGCGGTTGCGCCCGCCAACATCGCCCAGCGCCGCACCGGAGTGAGCGAGAGCCGGTCTGTGAATCCGCTCTGAATGTCCGATGCCAATTCGGTACCAGCCGTGATCGCCGCAAAGAGGGCGCCCTGGACAAAGCAGACGACGATCGCAAAGTTGATGTAGCGGTCGGTCGGGAAACCGGGCAGCTCGGTGATGCTTGCTAGGCCCGCAGCATTAACCGCCAGCAGTACAAGCGGGAAGATAATCACCGGCGCCACCAGCACCGGCTGGCGGAAGCTGCGGCTGACCGAGCGGCGGCCGATCAGCGCCAACTGCCCTGCCGAGCTCACGCGGCGGGCTCCTCTTGCTCCTCTTCACCCTCCAGTGAGCGGCCGGTCTGCTGCAGGAATACGTCATCGAGCGATGGCTGGTGGAGCTGCAGTTCGCCAACCTCGATCCCATCGGCGTCGAGCGCGCGGACAACGTCGGCGAGCTGCTCGGCGCCCGAAGCGAGCCGCACAGCAACCGACTTCGGTGATGCTGCTGCAGGCTCGCCGAAGCGCGCAAGCACCGCGGCGAGCTTCTCGCGGTCGTTCGGGTTGGCCGGCGTCGCCTCGAGCGAAACCTGGCCGATACCTGCCTTCAGCGCGGTCGGCGTTCCCTCGGCTACAAGCTTGCCATGGTCGATGATTCCGACGCGGTCGGCGAGCACGTCGGCCTCCTCGAGATACTGCGTCGTAAGGAAGACGGTCACGCCGTCCTCGCGTGAGAGCCGCTCCACCTCGGCCCAGAGCGCGCTGCGACTCTGCGGATCGAGGCCGGTCGTCGGTTCGTCAAGAAAGAGCACCGAGGGGCGGTGCAGCAGCGCCAGCGCCAAGTCGAGCCTGCGCTTCATTCCGCCCGAGTAGCCGCCTACTTTGCGCCCGGCGGCGTCGCTGAGGCCGACGCGCTCCATCAGTTCGGCGCCGCGCGTGCGACGTTCGTTCTTCGAGAGGCCGTGCAAGCCACCTTGAAGATCCATGTGCTCGTTGCCGGTCAGGAAGTCGTCGAGCGCCGATTCCTGCAGCGCGGCGCCGATCTGGCCGCGGACCTGCGGGCCCTGCTTGGCGACGTCAAAGCCGGCGACAGTTGCGTGGCCAGCGGTTGGCGGCAGCAAGGTGACGAGCATCAAGACCATCGTCGACTTGCCGGCGCCGTTGGGACCGAGGAAGCCGTAGATCTCGCCTGGGGCGACGCTCAGGTCTACGCCGTCAACTGCGCGAATATCGTCGCCAAAGACTCGAACGAGTCCTTCGACTTCGATCCCATTATCTGTTGCCACAGGCGATCAGACTTCGTCGCGGCCGCGCGGGCCGGGCCCGACGTACTTCGCCGAAGGGCGGATCAGCTTCGCTTCACGCTTCTGCTCCATGATGTGAGCCGACCAACCGGCAACGCGCGCGCAGGTGAACATGCTGGTGAACATGTCGGGTGGAATCTCGGCGTAGTCGAGAACCACTGCCGACCAGAACTCAACGTTGGTCGCCAGTACGCGATCGGGCTTGCGCGCCTTGAGTTCCGCCAGTGCTGCTTCTTCAAGTGCCTCGGCAACTTCGAAGCGTTCCGAGCCGAGCTCTTGTGCGGTGCGGCGCAGTACGCGGGCACGCGGATCCTCGGCGCGGTAAACGCGGTGACCGAAGCCCATCAGGCGGTCGCCACGGTCGAGCGCCATCCTGACCCAAGCGTCTGCGTCGCCGCTCGCTTCTACTTCGTCGAGCATCGTCAGCACCCGCGATGGCGCGCCGCCGTGGAGCGGGCCGCTGAGCGCGCCGACCGCGCTCGACATCGCAGCTGCAACATCGGCGCCGGTTGATGCGACGACTCGGGCTGTGAAGGTCGAAGCGTTCATTCCGTGCTCGGCCGCTGAAACCCAGTAGGCGTCGATCGCCTTGGCGTGATCGGGGTTGCACTCGCCGCGCCAGCGCAAGAGGAAACGCTCAGCGATCGTGTGACCTTCATCGATAGTCACCTGCGGAACCCACGGCTGGCCGACGCCGCGCGCCGACTGGGCGACGAACGAGAGTGCCATCACCGAGCAGCGCGCAAGGTCGTTGCGGGCCTGCTCATCGCTGATGTCGAGCAGCTGACCGAAGCCCCACTCAGGGGCGAGCATTGCCAGCGCCGACTGCACGTCGACGCGTGGGTCGCCGGAGCGAACCATCAGCGGGTGCGGCTCCGCCGGCGAGAGGCCGGGCTCGAAGCTGGAGTCCACGAGCAGTCCCCAAACCTTTTCGTACGGCACAAAGCCAACGAGGTCTTCGATGTCGACACCGCGGTAGCGGAGTGCGCCGCCTTCGCGATCAGGCTCGGCGATCACTGTCTCGAATGCGACTACGCCCTCAAGTCCGGAAATAACCTCACTCATTGAACACGCTCTCTTTGCTCCAAGGGTTGACTCTCTACTTCTCAGTTTCTCACGATTGAGTCCGCTGCGCGATGCGCCCTGCGGCGAGCGCGGTTAGGCTGACGCTGCAACCCCACGGCGAAAGGTTCATATGTCCGATTCAGAGTTGATGTTCCGTCCAATCGATGAGCTCGCAGCAATGGTCAAGAGCGGCGAGATCAGCGCGCTCGAGCTGGTCGATACCTCGCTCGGCCGGATCGACGCCCTGAACCCGACCTACAACGCCTTCATCGACGTTTTCCACGATGACGCGCGCGCCAAGGCCAAAGAGGTGAAGAGCGGTGACGCTCGGCCGCTGGCCGGGGTTCCGGTTGCGATCAAGAACAACCGCCCGGTCGAGGGTGCCCGGTTGACCTTTGCAGCCGACGTTATGGGCGACTACCGCGCAAGCCACGACGCTTTCCTCGTACGTCGCCTGCGCGACGCGGGCGCGATCGTTGTCGGTACTACCAACCTGCCGGAGTTTGGAATCCTGCCGACGACCGAACCGCGCCGCTTTGGGCCCTCGCGCAACCCGTGGGACACAAGCCGTACGCCGGGCGGCTCATCCGGCGGCTCGGCCGCGGCCGTCGCATCCGGAATGGTGCCTTTCGCGCACGCCAACGACGGCGGCGGCTCTACGCGAATCCCCGCAGCCTGCTGCGGCCTGGTTGGGCTCAAACCTCAGCGCGGGCGAATCTCGTCCGGCCCTGATGTCGGCGGCTCGTTCCTCGGCATCGACGGCGTGCTGACGCGCACAACCGCAGAGACAGCCTTGGCGCTTGACGTGCTCGCCGGCTACGAGGCCGGCGACGCCTACTGGGCCGCGGCGCCGCCCAAACCGTTCAGCGAGCTGGCTCGCGAGGAGCCGAAGGGCCTGAAGATCGCAATGACGATGACGCCGCCAATTGAGGGAGCTCCAATCGACCCGACCTCGGTGGCCGCTGTGAACGACGCAGCCGAACTGCTGCGCGAGCTTGGCCACGAGGTAGTTGAAGCGAACCCGCCATGGAATGTGCCGGGGATGATTCAGCTCTTCTCGGCGCTCTTTGGGCCGATGATTTCACTACAGATCGCCTTCGCCCAGATGGTCGCCGGGAGCGAGTTCACTGAGGATCAGATGGAACCGCTGAGCTGGTCGATCTGGCAGCAGTCGCAGCAGATCAGCGCTGTGATCGGCTTTGGCGCTGAGATACAGATGCAGGCGATGGCGCGGATGGTCGTTAGCTGGGCTCAGGACTACGACGCAATCCTCTGCCCCGCACTGGCCGAGCCTCCGGTGACGCTCGGGACAATCGACAGCTGCGCCGACGACCCGATGGGCGCCTTCGCTCGCTCCGGCCACTTCACACCGTTCACGGCGATCTCAAACGCGACCGGTTCGCCTGCGATCTCAGTGCCGCTCTACCAGAACGATGAGCTTGGGCTGCCGCTGGCGGTGCAACTGGTCGGACGGCCTGAATCGGAAGGGCTGCTGCTGGCGCTCAGCTCTCAGCTCGAAAGCGCTCTGCCGTGGGCCGCGCGCCGTGCCCCCGTCGACGCTGGCTAGTCGAGACCGAGCACATCGCTGAAGCGGCGCGGTGAGACGCCGAGAGCGAGCGCGTCGGCGCTACCGCCGGAGGCAATCATCTCGCCGCCGAGCAGCGCCTGCCGATCCCAAACCATCGGCAGCTCGACCGCGCCTGAGGCGGCGATCCTCAACATCGTCTTGGCGAAGCCGGGCGTAGTTGGCAGCGCCGGCCGACGACGGCCGAGCGAGCTGCCAATCAGGCGGCTGATCGTCCGCAGATCAAGCGCCTGCGGGCCGGCCAGCTCGATGCGCTGATGACCGGGCTGGCTTGGCAGCGCGGCTTGGGCGATAACCGCGTCGGCTATGTCGGAAACCCAGATCGGTTGGTAGCGACCGGCACCTGGAACGGGGATGAGCCCCGCCCGCGAGCAGGCATCGATTGCGGTGAAGAGAGGGTCGGGCGAGGCGTGCGCGAGAGAGAGCGCGAAGGTTGTTGTCGCAATCCGCGCCGAGGCGACGGCATCCTCGGCGATCGCTTTGTCGCGCAGCAGGCGCGTCGGCGCGCCGCGGACGGCGCCGAGCGCGGAGAAGTATGTGAAGCGCTCGACACCGGCAGCTTCGGCCGCCTCGATTAGACGCCAGGTGGCGATCGAACCGAGCTCCTCAATCGTTCCCCCGGCCTGATCGTGGCTCGCTGCAGCCAGATGAATTACATGCCGAACTCCACGCGTTGCGTTGGCGAGTGAGCGGTGGTCGGCCAAGTCCCCGAGAACGATCTGCACTCGCACCCGCTCGGCCCCGAGCCGCCGTGGGTCGCGCACGAGGCAGCGAACCGGTGCTCCACCAGCGGTCAACCGCGGCAGTAGCTCCGATCCAATCAGCCCGGTCGCACCGGTAACAAGCACCATTGGCCTGAGCGTATCGCGCCCTCTCCTAAGCGGTCGCTACAGTTCGCGCTCTCAGGCACCTCAACGAGCAAAGGATCGGATCACCGAAGATGGCTTACGTAATCGCAGAACCATGTATCGACACGAAGGACAACTCCTGCGTTGAGGTCTGCCCGGTCGACTGCATCCACCCCGGGCCAGACGAACCCGATTACGACAAGGTCAAGATGCTCTTCATCGATCCCGAAGAATGCATCGATTGCGATGCCTGCGTTGAGGCTTGCCCCGTCGACGCCTGCTTCGCTGAGGATCAGCTGCCCGATGAGTGGCTGAAGTACGCCGCAATCAACGCCGAGTACTACGCCAAGGGCGCTTAGGCCATCGGCAGCGTCATTCCGACCGGCGCGGGTTCATCTACCGCGGCTGAGTCGGCTGGCATCTCGGCCTGAAGCATCGGAAGTTCGGCCGGGAAGATTGCGATCAGTCCGCGCGCGGCTTGGCGGATCGCCTGAGCGGCAGGATCATCCGGGTCGCTGATGACCAGCGGCACGCCGGCATCGGCCTGCTCACGCAGCGGCATCGTCAGCGGCACCTTGGCGATCAACGGCACTTGAATCTCGTCGGCCAGCTCTTGGCCTCCACCCTCACCGAAGATTTGGTACCGCTCTCCGTCAGGCGTGACAAAGCCAGCCATGTTCTCAATCACGCCTGCGACCTCAAGGTTGACCTTGTTGGCCATGTCGGCCGATCGGCGCGCGACCTTCTGCGCCGTCTGCTGCGGCGTTGTGACGATTACGAATTGGGCCTGCGGCAGCAGCTGCGCCAGCGTCATCGAGACGTCGCCGGTGCCTGGCGGCAGATCGACGAGCAGGAAGTCGAGCTGGCCCCATTCGACGTCCTCGAGGAACTGAGTCAAGGCCTTGTGCAGCATCGGCCCGCGCCACACGACGGCGGCATCCTCTTCGACGAAGAAGCCGATCGACATGATCTTCACGCCGCCTGCCTCAAGCGGCATGATCTTGCGCTCCGGCGAAACCGGCGGGCGGCCGGTCACGCCGAACATGCGTGGGATTGAGTAGCCCCAAACGTCGGCGTCAAGAACGCCAACGCGCTTTCCTTCGGCTGCCAGCGCAGCAGCAATGTTGGCGGTGATCGTCGACTTGCCAACGCCGCCCTTGCCGGAGCCGATGCAGACGACGTTGCTGACCTGTGCGAGCGCACCCTCCGGCAGCGAGCCACGGCCGAGCTTGCGCTGCAGCTCACCCTTCTCGGTATCGCTTAGAACGTCGAAGCTGACGCTCACTCCCGTAACGCCATCGAGCGCGCCGACAGCCTCAGCAACTGCTGTTTCGAAGTGGTTGCGGATTGGGCAGCCAGCGGTCGTCAACGAGACGATTACGGCGACTTTGCCGTCGTCGGCCTGCTCGATAGAGCGGACCATTCCAAGTTCAACGATTGACTTGCGCAGCTCGGGGTCAATTACGACCT
>CAJBIG010000001.1 GCA_903953065.1 uncultured Solirubrobacterales bacterium | reverse complement strand
GAACCCTCGCCTGCGGCTGACAATGATGGCCGGCGCCACGATCGTGCTGCTGGGGATCCTCGCCTTCCTGCTGCTGAGCGACCCGAACGCTGGCAGCTCGCAACTACCGGCGACTCGCTTTGCCGGTGCGATAAGACCCGAGTCTCCCCCAGCCCGCTTCGCTCTGCGCGACCAGGACGGCAAGCGGATCACGGCCTCCGGGCTGCGCGGCCAGCCGGTGATCGTGGCCTTCTTGTATTCGACCTGCGAGAACGAATGCCCGACGATTGCGCAGCAGATCCGTGGCGCGCTCGACCGGCTCGGCCGCGACGTGCCGGTAGTCGCAGTCAGCGTTGACCCCGCGGGCGACACGCCCCGGAGCGCTCAGCGCTTCCTCTCCGCTCAGCAGCTCGGCGGCAGGATGAACTTCCTGCTCGGTAGCGACAAGACGCTCCAGCCGGTCTGGCGTGAGTTTGGAATTCAGCCACAAGAGGACGGCCGGGAACACACCGCGACCGTCGTGCTGCTCGACGCCAGCGGCCGCCAGCGGATCGGCTTCCCGCTGAGCGAATTGACGCCCGAAGGAATTGCTCACGACGTGCGAGTCCTTCAGCGCGAAGCTGCCGCCCAGGGCGGAGCGCAGTAGCGCTCAGCGCTGAGGTTCCTGCGGAGCCTGTTCGGCTTCACTCTCGCGCCGGAGCTCACGCCGGTTGCTCCACCAGAGTCCTGCGCCGATCAGCAGAATCGGCAAGAGATAGAGCAGCACGTGGTACCAGTGCCCGACGTGAGCCAGCGGCAGGGTCACGAGGCTGCCGCCGACAAGAACCAAAGGCCCAGGCAGGTAAAGGCGACCATCACCAGCAGCATCCAATACTGCGAACGGATCGCCACGCGCGGATTGGACCACGTCTCGAGCGCTCGGTCATGAGCGAGCACCAGCGCGGCCACGTGGCCGATTACGAGCGCGGCGACCTGCGTGTACCAGATCGCGTTGGCGCTCAAGGCCGAGTAATTAATTGCCGACTGCGAAGTGCCGAAGATGTTGGAGCCGTCGCCAAGCGGGTCGGATATCAAGAAGAAAGTCGCTTGACCTTGGAAGACGAAGAGCGAGAAATAGTGAGCGACAACATAGGCCAGCGCAATTGGGATCAACGTGTGGGCGAAGCTTCGCGCCAGCTCGACCTTTGGCGGTTTCCCAGCGCCGCTGCGGTTCATCCCAACGACTGCCAGCCAATAGAGGCCGCCGACACAGCCGACAACCAGCAGCAGGCCGACCGTGTAGGCAACCTCGACCGCTGTCCCGGTAGCCAAGCCGAGCGCGGTGAACAGGTCGCTCAGCTGCTGCGCCAGTCCGCTGGCGCCGGTCCAAACGGTTCCCTGCGAGAAGCCATCGAAGCTGGTGCTGCCGATAAGCACGCAGACAACTGCAGCCGAGCCGGCTACCTGCGGCATCTGGAGCGCACCGACGAGCGGGGCGCGCAGGCGGCAACGGCGATCCTTCCATTCGAGCGGGGCAAGGAGCGCGAAGAGGCTGAAGGCGACGCCAAATCCGTCGGCATTGCGGCACCACTT